>JAKOSS010000601.1 GCA_029777145.1 Acidobacteriota bacterium
CCGGCCGCCGTTCTTGATGTTTGTCGCCGTGCGTGCGATCGCGCCCGTCGCGGGAAGTCCTCCGAACGCGACCGATGCGATATTTCCGGCGCCCTGCGCGATGAGCTCCATGTTCGATCGGTGCCGCGTCCCGAGCATCCCGTCGGCGACGACCGACGAAAGCAGCGATTCGAGTCCGGCAAGCAGCGCGATCGTCACCGCCGGCGAGAACATCCGCTGCGCCAACTCCCAGCTGATCTGCGGCATATGCGGTGCGGGCAACGAGTTCGGAACGGCTCCGAAGCGCGACTGGATCGTCTCGACGGGCAGATTGAAGAAGTACACGACGATCGTCGTCGCGACGATCGCGACCAGCATTCCCGGTATCCGGTGCGTGACCTTCGGCCAAAGCACGATGATCGCGAGCGACCCTCCGCCGATCGCGATCGAGTATAGGTTTATCGATCCGATGTGCTTAACGATCTCGATCCACTTCGCGACGAAGTCGGCCGGCACCGAATCCATCGCCAGTCCGAGAAAATCCCGTACCTGCGACGAAAAGATCAGCAGCGCTATCGCCGATGTGAAACCGACCGTCACCGGATACGGGATGAATTTGAGGAGCGCGCCCATGCGCGCGAGTCCCATGACGATCAGGATCAGGCCGGCGATGAAGGTCGCGGTGACGAGGCCGTCATAGCCGTATTCCTTGATGATCCCGTAAATGATGACGATGAACGCGCCGGTCGGACCGCTGATCTGCGCGCGGCTGCCGCCGAGAACGGCGATCACGAATCCGGCGATGATCGCCGTGTACAGTCCTTGTTCGGGTTTTGCTCCGGACGCAATCGCGAGGGCGATCGAGAGCGGAAGGGCGACGATACCGACCGTTATTCCGGCAATCAGGTCGCGAAGGAATTGCTGACGTGTGTATCCCGCGGCGAGCACGGTCAGAAGTTTTGGCTTTAATTCGGTGTGCATTGGCTGTCCCGATCGCGAAAACGAATATATTCAGGTCTTTTCCGCGCAATCGCAAGCAGACGGGCGCAAACGGAGACGATTCCGCGCTGATTGCCTTTTCCATAAGTAATGAAGTAAATTCAGACATGGAAAAGTTGAAATTCATATCGATCGGGCTACTAACCCTCCTTTTATTTCTTCCGCAGTTAGTTTTCAGCCAGAAAATTCAGTCGAAGTATGACCTGTTGATCGTCGGCGGTACCGTCGTGACGATGGACGGTGAACGCCGCGTCATTGAAGACGGCGCGATCGGCGTCAAAAACGGCGAGATCGTCTTCGTCGGCAAGCGATCGGAAGTCAGAGGCGCGGCCAGGCAGGTCGAGAACGCCGCCGGCAAGGTCGTCATTCCGGGTTTGATCAATACCCACACGCACGTCCCGATGGGACTTTTCCGCGGAATCGCGGACGATCTCGATCTTCAGCAATGGCTGACGCAATACATCTTTCCGGCCGAAGCGAAGAACGTCAACGAGTCATTCGTCCGGTCGGGTACGCGTCTCGGTCTTGCCGAGTTCATCAAGGGCGGCACGACGACCTATTGCGACATGTATTACTTCGAGGACGCGGTCGCCGACGAGACTGAGAAAGCCGGTGTCCGGGGCGTTTTGGGCGAAACTCTGATCGATTTTCCGGCGCCCGACAACAAGACGTTCGACGATGCGCTCAAGTACACGGAAGCGTTCGTGAAAAAATGGCAGGGACATCGATTGATCACGCCG
>JAKOSS010000058.1 GCA_029777145.1 Acidobacteriota bacterium
ATCGAAGGCGCATCCGAAGGCGCGGGCCTCGGTGACAGGTTTCTCCGACATGTCGAACGGACCAAACTGATCCTGCATCTCGTGGACGTTTCGTCGCTCTCGGGGCGCGATCCGGTTTCCGATTACGAGATCATCAACCGCGAACTCGCGAACTACAATCCTGAACTCGCGGCGCGACCCCAGATCGTCGTCGCAACGAAACTCGACGCGCTCGATGATGCGGAACGGCTTGAGGCACTTCGTGAACGGGCAGCCCACGACGGAAAGGATTTTCTTGAGATCTCGGCGGTCACGAATCAAGGAACGAAGGATCTCGTATCGGTCGTCGCTCGCCGGCTCGAAGAGATGAAAACGTCGGAGATCGAACTCGGAGAATCTGTTGATGATCAGTGATCTGTTCGACATGCGGATGAACGATGGCTCGCGGCATTTTGCCGACATGCCGGAGACCGTTTTCTTCGATGAGGTCGCCGATCATGCCGAAAAGCTCGAAGGGGCCGAGATCACGAGGTTTCTCACCGACGGTGTGATCGAGATGTGGCTCGATCTGAAGTGGCGCGAACACGAGTTCTCGATCAACAATCAGTTCGGCGATTATTGGTTCTTCGTCACCGACCCCGAGTGCCCTGACGAAATCTTGATCGATTTTTGTTCTCATTTCAGACAGTTGCTCGAATCGCCGGCAAACGATCCTTCCCAATGAATGAAACGCCCAGAAAAATTGCGTTTTTCGGAGGCTCGTTCGATCCGCCACACAACGGTCATCTGGCGATCGCCGATGTCTTGACGGACGCGTTCGAACTCGACGAATTCGTCTTTATTCCGGCTTTTCATGCGCCGCACAAGCGCGACAAAAAGCCGACTTCGGCGTTCCATCGGTTCGCGATGCTCGCGCTCGCGACGATCGGTGAACCGCGGGTCATCGTTTCGAAGATGGAACTCGATGTGCCCGAGCGACCGTACACGTACGAAACGCTGGGCAGGCTCAAAGCGGAACTGCCCGAAGCGCGTATCTTCTTTGTCATCGGCGCCGATTCCTGGACTGACATTACGACCTGGCGCGAATGGGAAACGGTTCTGACGATGGTCGATATCATCGTCGTCACGCGTCCGGATTACGACATCGGATTTGATCATGTCACGGACGCGATCAGAGACCGGATCGTCGATCTGCGAGCCGACGGGACAGGTCCGGGCGCGATCGATCGAAACCCGACGTCGATTTTCATCACCGACGCGATTCAGGTGGACATTTCGGCGACCGAGATCCGGCAGTCGGTGC
Source organism: Acidobacteriota bacterium (assembly GCA_029777145.1). The sequence continues at coordinate 1,283 of JAKOSS010000058.1, forward strand.
GCGACGGGCGGGACGACTGGCGGACGGGCGTTCCGGACGAGGTTGCAAAATATATCGAAAAATACGAACTTTATAGGTAATGGAAGAACTTAAAGAGAAAACTCTGCATCGCGAAACGGTAACGATCAGCGTTTCGGCGAACACGACGCCGTTCGAAGACCTCGACGCCGAGGTCAAACTTGCGTTGCATTGCGCGTCGGAGAAGAAGGCCTTCGACATGGTCGCGCTCGACCTACGCGAGATCGCGAGTTTCACCGAGTATTTTGTCCTTGCCAGCGGTGCGAATCAGCGACAGGTGCAGGCGATCGCCGACGAGATCGATGAGCAGCTCAAGAAGCAACTCGGATCGCGTCCGGTACGGACCGAGGGTTATTCGACCGCTGAGTGGATCCTGATGGATTACGGCGATTTTATCGTACACGTGTTTGAGAAGAACGCGCGCGATTTCTATGATCTCGAACGGCTTTGGCGTGACGCCAAACGCGTCGATGTTCCCGCCGAATTGTGATCACCGCCCGATAACCGGTTTCCTCAATTGCCCGCGCTGCAACGGAACGCACGAGACAATCAGTTCGCCTGCCGTCTGAGGCGTATCTTCGCCGCTACCTATGAAGTTTCGATTCGTTTGGGTCGGAAAGACCAAAGATCCGAGTTGGAAGGCGCTGCAGGAAGAATATCTCACGCGGCTCTCTCACTTTGTACGAACCGAGATCGTCGAACTGAAGGACGGAACCAAAGAGTCCGAAGGCAAACTAATCGTCCAGAAACTGAATCAAAGCCCGTTTGTATGCGTCCTTGACGTCGCCGGCCGCGGCATAAGTTCCGTCCGGCTTTCGACTGAGATCGAAGCCTGGCAGAATCGCGGACTGAAGGAGATTTCGTTTGTCATCGGAGGTGCGGAAGGGTTGTCGCCCGCAGTTGTCGAAATGGCAAACTATAGTTTATCCTTGTCGTTTCTAACTTTTACTCACGAGATGGCTCGTGTCGTATTGTTAGAGCAACTTTATCGAGCATTTACTATCATAAAGGGTTTTCCGTACCAAAAATGACAGAGTTGAACCTGGACCAAATTAAAGACAGACTGCTCGCCGAACGCGAGAATATTCTGAACAAGCTTCAAGAAAACGATCTTTCGATCGACGATTCCGAAACGCCGGATCCGGTTGATTTGGCGGTGCGCAATTATTCGAAGAACGTGATGCTGGCGGTTTCCGAGAATGAAAGCCGGCAACTGACCCTCATCAATGAAGCTCTGACGCGTATCGACGACGACGAATACGGTGCTTGCCAGAATTGCAACAAACCGATCAATCCGAAGCGACTCGATGCGATTCCGTGGGCACGCTACTGTTTGAGCTGCCAGGAGCTTGTCGAACAGGGACTTCTCGACGAAGAGTAGAAACCTGGCTATTACCATTATTGTGCGGCGTGGCCGGACGGCGGTCCGCCGCAATTCCTCAGGCATTCCAGAAGAGACCTGATTCGGTCCGCGCACGGCGGACGAAACCTCACGACGATGTTTCAGGCGATTCGCGACGCTCTGCTCACGATCGTTTTCCCCCATCCTTGCGGTGCTTGCGGCAAGAGTGTCGATCATTATTCTGACGGGCCGGCGTGCGCCGATTGCTGGCACGACAGCACGATCTTCTCCGGCAACGAAACCCTCTGCACAAAATGTTCGCAGTACCTGTCATCCGCCAAGCCGCTCGGGTCGGCCCTCTGCCATCGTTGCGACGAACATCATTACGATCAGGCGATCGCCGTCGGGCTCTATGAGCGGGCACTGGCCGCATGCGTCGTTGCGCTGAAATCCGAGCCGCATGTTCCGGCGCGACTGCGCGCGATGCTGGCGGAAACGTTCGCCCGCTCGCCGTTCCAAGACGTCGGGCTGATCGTCCCGGTGCCGCTGTCAACGGCGCGGCGGATCGAACGCGGATTCAATCAGGCGGAGGTCATTGCCGGTGTGATTGCCGACATCGCCGGCGTCCCGGTCGATTCGCATTCGTTGGTTCGGAGATCGCATACGCCGATGCATCGCGCGGCAATGGACCGGCGCGCGCGAGAGATGACCGTAGAAAATGCGTTTGAAGTGAAATTTCCCGATTCTGTCGCCGGCCGGTCGATCATCCTCATCGACGACGTTTTTACGACCGGTGCGACGGTTTCAGGCTGCGCCAAAGTGCTGAAAAAGAATGGCGCGGGCAAGGTCGGTGTGCTGACCATTGCGCGCGCCCGTTAGCCGGAACAAATGAACAATTACGGAGCGTCGAATTTCGGCGCCGGCTGATCGCCCTGCAGGCCAAACTGCTGGATCGCGACGCTGCTGTTCGAACTGCGGATCGCGTACCAGACGCCGGTCGAAGGACGGAAGACAGCGATATCGTCCGATCCGTCGCCGTCGTAGTCACCGACGACCGGCAGATCCTCGGCGATACCAAATTGCTGGATCGTAACCGTTCCCGTAGCCGAGCGCTGGATATACCAAACGCCGGTCGAAGGCCGGAAAACCGCGATGTCGAGCCTGCCGTCGCCGTCGTAGTCGCCGACGGACGGAATGTCGCCGTTCAAACCGAAATTCTGTTGTGTGACGGCGCCGTCGATCGAGCGGAGCACGTACCAGACGCCGGTCGAAGGCCGGAACACGGCTCGATCGTATTTGCCGTCGCCGTC
>JAKOSS010000602.1 GCA_029777145.1 Acidobacteriota bacterium
GATCACTTTTTCGCGCGCCTTGAACCGGTCGAGACCTTCGAAATCGGCGCCGGCGGCGGCGTTCATGGTCGCGTCGTCATTCATCACGAGCAACTGTTCGAGATCGTGGCGGATGCCGATCTGGTAATCGTTCGGATCGTGCGCGGGAGTGATCTTCACCGCACCGGTCCCGAATTCGGCGTCGACATATTCGTCGGCAATGATCGGGATCTCGCGGTTCGTGAGCGGAAGTTCCACAGTTTGGCCGACTAGTCCGGCGTATCGCTTGTCGGACGGGTTGACCGCGACTGCCGTGTCGCCGAGCATCGTTTCCGGACGAGTCGTCGCGACCGTCAGCAAACGATCCGAACCCTTGACCGGATATTTCAGATAATAGAGTTTTCCGTCCTTGCGCGATTCCTCTTTGACCTCAAGGTCGGAGAGAACTGTCTTGTCTTTCGGGCACCAGTTGACGATCCGGAGTCCGCGATAGATCCAGCCTTCCTCGTAAAGCGTGCAGAAAACTTCACGCACGGCGCGCGAGAGGCTTTCATCCATCGTGAACCGTTGGCGAGACCAATCCACCGAAGCGCCTTCACGCCGCATCTGATCGACGATCGTGTTCCCGTATTGCTCTTTCCACGCCCAGGCGCGGCGGATGAACTCCTCGCGACCGACATCGATCGGCGTTTTGTTCTCGTCCTTTTTGAGCTGTTCGACGACCTTGCGCTGGACCGAAATGCCGGCGTGGTCGGTGCCCGGCAGCCACAGCGTCCGAAAACCCTGCATCCGCTTACGCCTAATGAGAACGTCCATCAAGGTGTGTTGAAGCGCGTGCCCCATGTGAAGGCTTCCGGTGACGTTCGGCGGCGGAATGACGATCGAGTATTTTGTCGCGTCCGGATCCTGATTGATCTCAGGCGCGAAGAAGCCATTGCGTTCCCATCGTTCGTAGTGCGAACTTTCGGCTTCCTTGGGATTGTATGCTTTAGCGATTTCCATTCGTTGCTAGTTAATCGTTATTTGTTGATCGTTGATTGCGGCGCGGCGATATCCAAAGTTCCAATCCCCAATCCGCAATCCAAAATCCCAAATCGCAAATTGAAATGGCCGGTCTCTTTTGGACAAAAGGCCGGCCGTCGGTATCGATTGCGATCGGAAACTAGTTAACGGCTTCGTCCTGTCCGATCTCCCTCAAAACCTCTTCGGCGACCTCGCGAATAACGTCGCCGTCAAAAGCCCGCGCGACGCGTTCCATCAATTTGTCGGCGACGCGCGCCGTGATCTCTGCGACGAGCTCTTCACTTACGCGCGGCGCTTCCTCGACGGCCGGCGCAGGCGTTTCCGGTTCGACAAACCCGTACGACGCGCGGATACCGGTTTCTTCGACCAACGGCGGAAGGTCAAGCGGATTGCTCTCGTCGATGCTGACCGGCGCGGGCGATTCTGCCGGCGAAGGTATCGATTCAGAAGCGGCGGTGGGCATGTATGATGCGGACTCGACAAACGCAAAATCCTTGAGCTCGTCATGGCTCAGCGGCTGCGTTTTTCCGTAATCGTCTTCTTCGTCCGCTACGGCGGCGACTTCCGACGCCGGTTCTTCGGTCGGCGCCTCGAAACTCTCCCCGACCGCCTCTTCGACGGTTTCGGGGACGACCTCGCCGGCCGCGCTCGTTTCGATCATCTCGTCGTCCATGCCGGCGTCACTGTAATCGTAAACATCACCGGTCGGCGGCTCCATCTCAAGCGTCCGCGCCGCGGTATCGGCAATGGATTCTTCTGCCTGCCAGGATTCAGGCCCGTCCTCAACTTCCGGAACTTCCCCAACTTCCTCAACTTCCTCAACTTCCTGAACTTCCCCAACTTCCTCAACTTCCCCAACTTCCTGAACTTCCTCAACTTCCCCAACTTCCCCAACTTCCCCAACTTCCTGAACTTCCCCAACTTCCCCAACTTCCTCAACTTCCTCAACTTCCCCAACTTTACCAAGAAGCGCCGTAACGGTGTTGACCAGCTGCCGGATCGATTGGAACGGTTTCGTCAGATGTTCATCCGCACCGACCCGTTGGGCCTCGGCTTCATCGAACGGTTCGAAGGATCCAACGAGAAGGACCACCGGAATGCCGCTCGTTTCAGGATCGCTCTTGATCTTTTCGCAAACTTCATAGCCGCTGAGTCCGGGCATATTGACGTCCGCCAACACGAGGTCCGGGCGGGTTTCGACGAACCGCTCCATTGCCGAATCGCCGTCACCGACCGTGATGACATCGATGCCTTCGTCCGCAAATGTAAGATTGACGACCTTTTGGATC
>JAKOSS010000603.1 GCA_029777145.1 Acidobacteriota bacterium
CATTTTCGTCTTCGCGCCGGGAGTGCTCGAAAAGGCGCCGCAGACCTTCGCCGCGAACGTCATCCGAAAACTGCCCGAAACGGACCGCCAGAGGCTTCAGCGAGCGATCATTGACCGTTTCCCGAACGTTCAGATCTTCGACGTCGCCGATATCGTCGCGACGTTCCAAAAGGTCGTCAACAACATCGTGCTGGCGATCTCTTTCGTCGGAAGTTTCGTGATCCTGAGCGGAATGCTGATCCTGATCGGGTCGATCGCGCTGACCAAATCGCAGCGGATCTACGAAAACGCGATCCTCAAGACGCTCGGCGCGAAACGGCGCACGCTGGCGGTGATCCTGTTTGCCGAGTACGGGCTTCTTGGACTGCTCGCGGGGCTTATCGGAACACTTTTCGCAACGGCGCTGTCGTTCACAGTCTCGAAGTACATTTTCGATATCGGTTGGGAATTCGATCCCGCTCTGAGCGCGGTCGGGATCGTGGTCACGGCTGCGTTGGTAACGATCGTCGGCGCCCTCGCGAGCTTCGACGTCTTGTTCCGCAAGCCGCTGGCGACGCTCAGGTCACAATAATCGAAAGCGTCGACCGCCACAAATTTCACCGACTTCACCGATCTGAATCCGGCTATTGAGGAGGCTCGGACCGAGCGGTGGCCCGATTCGCGCGATTGGTGAAATCGGCGGCAAAGCATTAACCGCGGATAACGCGGATTTCACGGATTTTTTGCTCCTGTCCGTGTCACTCGCGTAATCCGAGGCTTGAATCAACGCCGGCCGATTGGCGGCAGTCTTGTCAGTCTTTTTGAAAATCAAACGGGTGCTCGGCGAGCACGACGCGCATGTTCACCTGCCCGAACAAGGTCTCGAGGTAGGCGCCGAACCGGTGAAGCAGCGGCACGAGGTCCTTCTTGTTCGTCGTCACCGAAACTTCCTCGATAAACCGCTCGACGGTCTCACGGTCCTTGAAGAAAAGAAGATTCAGCCCGGTCTTGAGGAACGAGTTCAGATGCGACTTGAGCTTCGCCAACGGGTATTCCCCGTCGAGCTGCTCCGCTTCCTTCACGATATTCAGCAATTCCCACATATCGTGCCGTAATTGGAGCGAGTGCGTGAGTTTCACCTTGAGATTCGGAAAAATCGAGTCCGACCCGATCGCCGGATCAAGCATCTGCGCGAAATTGATCAGCGTCAGCTGGAAACTGTCGTTCAGCAACGCCCAGGCGGTCTCGATCTTGGCGTAGATCATCGGCACCGAGCGCATTTCCGTCAGGCCGGCAAGCTCGTGGTTGTAAACTTTCCGAAGTTCGATCGAGGCCGTGTACACCGCGCCGTCGAGCTGGCCGAACAACTCGGACTCCTCATTCGGGAACCGGAGCAGGCGGTTGTTGATATAGGACGTCAGATCCTGGATCTGTTCGTAGATCCGCGAAAAGATCAGCAACGAAGACTTGAGCGGAGCGTCCGACCGCAGCATTTCCTCGATCACACTGAGCCATTTCAAAACCTTTGCGAAGCGCGGCAGAACGAGCCTCAGATCGGCTTCGACCGAAAACGGCAACGGCTTGCTGTCGAGAAGTTTGCGCAGTACGTCGGGCAGGAATTCTTCTCCCGTCTTTTCGGCGCGCGAGATGAGCTTCGAGACGATCGGAACCGAATCCAGCTTCTCCTTCAGCGTATTGCACCACGCCGTCCACTCGCCGAACTTGAGCGGAGCCGCACGCATCATTCCGTCGTTCAGAAGCGATGCGTCCTTGAGCGTCATCGACAACCGGTAAATCTCGTCGGCGGAGATTTCGTCCTTGCCTTTGAGCCCGTTGAAATCTTCGACCAATCCGACCACTTCGACTCCGCCGGACGATCGTTCTTCATTGAGGACCTTGCTCAGTTGGAAAGTGAGCCGCGAACAGAGCAAAAGGGTTGATCGTGTCAGTCGAAATTCCCGCGTCCAATCGCGCGATGACGCTTTCGCCCGGTTCTCTTCGATGAACGCATGATTGCGGATATTCAGAAAGCTCTCCAGCCCCGAGAGCCACATCCCGAGGTCGAAGATAAGCTTGTCCTTGTCCGGGGCTTCGGCCGGAGACGACGCAATCGTGTGCCGTGATCCTGACGTGACCGGATTAGACAGCTCGTTGGCTGAATTATGGGTAGCTAGCGCGTCCAAAAGGGGATTCCTCACTGAAGTGTCGGGTTGAGTAAGGCGCGGTTGGGAATTCCGCTATATCTTTTATACAGTATCGGTTGGAGTCGAAGCAAGATTTTTCTTGTTCGCCGGCGGTCAAAAATCCCCTTTTTGCGATGTATTTTGCAGGACATCGCCCCCGCCGTCAGATATCATTTGTTGATGATGGATCCGAAAACGATCGTGGCCGCGACCCGCAACCCGGGAAAGATCCGTGAAATGCGGCTTTTGCTCGCCGGACTTCCGGTTCGGCTGGTCGGGCTCGACGAATTCCCGCGGGCGGGGGAGATCGCCGAAACAGGGGCCACATTTATCGAGAATGCCGAACTGAAGGCGATGGGTTACGCGCGCGTCACGGGCGCGTTCGCCGTCTCCGACGATTCCGGTCTCGTCGTCGACGCGCTCGGCGGCGCTCCGGGTGTGCACAGCGCCCGATTTGCCGGCGACGGGGCAACGGACAATGAACGGATCGGCAAACTGCTTCGAGAGATCGGCGACGCCGCTGACCGGAGCGCGAGATTCGTCTGCGCGATCTCCGTCGCGGATGAAACGGGGCGGATCCTGCGCACGGTCGAGGGCAGATGCGAGGGACGGATCGCCTTCACGCCGACCGGAACGAACGGCTTCGGATATGATCCGATCTTCGTTCCCGAGGGATTTTCCGAGTCGTTCGGAGAACTGCCCGACGCGGTCAAGTCGCAAATAAGTCATCGTGCCGACGCCACCCGCCAGATATTGCGTTTTTTTGCGGACTTTTGGGGAAATCGAACTTGACCAACGCATTTTTGCCCTGTAAAATTCGGCACTTGTTGATGTTTCTTGCATGAAACGCGAAGATCTTGCGGGGCGTAGCACAGCCTGGTAGTGCGCTCGGTTTGGGACCGAGAGGTCGGATGTTCGAATCATCTCGCCCCGACCAGCTCATCGTCCTCAAAACTGCAATAATTCTGCCCCATTCAGAATTTGCAATCGTGCAAATTAAGATGTTCAATTGAAGTAGTTTTTATTCACAAACTTTGGAGGTTAAATTTACAATATGGCAAAGATGACTCAAACGGAGATTGTTAACAGTCTTGCGGAATCGACCGGCTTGAAAAAGGCTGACGTCAAGGGCCTTTTCGACGCCCTGGCCGGCCTCGCGGCGGGCGAAGTTAAGAAGAGCGGTGAATTCACCCTTCCCGGCTTCGGAAAGCTCGTCAAGGCGACCCGCGCCGCTCGTGAAGGACGCAACCCGGCGACGGGCGCGACCATCAAGATCCCGGCCAAAACGACTGTTAAATTCCGTGTTGGCAAGTCCATGAAAGACGCTATCGGCTAAACCGATACTTTCATCGATCTGAGGAACCGGCCTGCAATCTCGCACGCGGCCGGTTTTTCTTTTTCGTCTCTTCGGACAGGTTGAGCGGCACCCCTATAAACATTGACTCACGCGCAAATATCGACGAAAAAAAAATGGTGACAACCCCGTGTTTTTTTGTTAACATTTGGTTCATAAGTTGAGAACGATCCGACCGAATCAAGATTTTAGCAACCAGACGTTTTTATTATTCAACTAAAATTGCGGGCGGAGTCCATTTTATGGACGGGTTTCAACTTGAAAGTTGCAGTTCGAAGCAACGCTTAAGGAAGTGAATTTCGAAGAGAAAGGAGACGAATATATAGTGGCAGCAGCAAGACAAATGACCTTGCAGGACAGAATCCTGCAGATCGATCATATTCAGGCGCGCCGTTTCGCGAAATTGAGCGGACCGGCCTTGGAGATCGCAACGGAAGGGATCATCCGGCACCTTCGCGCATGTGCGCGCATGGACGTTAATCCGGATGCATCGGCAGTTCGTGAGATCATCGACGACGCGCTCAACGGCCGTCGGGTTTTTGCGGAAACCTCGAACGACCTACTCGCAGCCTAAGTAGTACTAATTGCTTTACTTTACATACCCGGGCCGCTCGAAAGAGCGGCCCTTTTCATTTGGGAACGGGATTCCAGCAGCCTCCCGCTGATTCCAGGATTTCAGCAGCCTGCGGCTGATTCCAGGATTCCGGCAGCCTGCGGCTGATTCCAAGATTTCAGATTTCAAGATTTCAAGATTCCAAGATTCCAGAAGCCTGCGGCTGATTCCAAGATTCCAGCAGCCTGCGGCTGATTCCAAGATTCCAGCAGCCTGCGGCTGATTCCAAGATTCCAGCAGCCTGCGGCTGATTCCAAGATTCCAGCAGCCTTCGGCTGATTCCAAGATTCCAGCAGCCTTCGGCTGATTCCAAGATTCCAGGATTTCAGGATTTCAGCAGCCTCCGGCTGATTCCAAGATTCCAGCAGCCTGCGGCTGATTCCAAGATTCCAGCAGCCTGCGGCTGATTACAAGATTCCAGCAGCCTGCGGCTGATTCCAGGATCTCAGATTCCAAGATTCCAGCAGCCTGCGGCTGATTCCAGGATTTCAGGATTTCAGATTCCATGAATCCAAGATTCCGGGATTTCAGGATTTCAAGAACCTATTCTTAAGGTCCTCAAGGACGAAGGACAACGCACCAAGGACAAAGGACGAAGGACAAAAAACAAAGGACAAAGGACCACAAGCGCTCAACGGAGCTTGAGCCTATACAGCAAATAATTCCCGAGGATCTCGCCGTTGTCGCGTTCGTAGTATCGGTCGAGGTTTGTGAGATCGACGTCCCGGTCGTTCGGGATCACCGCGTACGACAGGATCGTATCCGGCGAGTTCCGCGGATCGAACGATTCGATATACCGCCCGA
>JAKOSS010000604.1 GCA_029777145.1 Acidobacteriota bacterium
ATCACTGTCCGCTTACCGCCATGCCGCATGACGGCGGAACTCCAAACTCCGTCTACTGCCTACCGACTACTGCCTCCTGCCTACCTTTTGAGTTACAATAACCTCGCTTTTCGAAAAACGTCCAAACGGAGAACTGTCAATGAATTACCCCATTTCCCTAAGTTTCAAGATTCTGGCGATCGCCAATCAGATCTATGTTCGGGATGCCAACGGAGCCTTGCTCGGCTATCTGAAGCAGAAGCTCTTCAAACTCAAAGAAGACATAAATATCTTCGCCGACGAGGCACAGACACAGCACTTGTTCAACATCAAGGCTGATCGGATCATCGATTGGTCCGCCAACTACAGTTTCACTGACGCTCAGGGTCGACATCTTGGATCGATCAAGCGGCAAGGCATGCGATCGATCTGGAAGGCCAGCTACGATCTGTTTGATTCGACCGGCAATCACGCCATGAAGATCAACGAAGAAAATGGCTGGGTCAAAGTCGGGGACGCGCTGTTCGGCGAGATTCCGATCATTGGGATCCTTTCGGGCTACGTTTTCAATCCGACATACATCGTTACGCGTCTTGACGGCACTCCGGTTGCCCGACTTCGTAAGAAACCGGCGTTTCTCGAAGGAAAGTTCGATCTTGAGCGTGTCGGTGACATGAACACCGAGGAAGAGACCCGCGTAATTCTCGGCGTGCTCATGATGACTCTTCTCGAGCGAATTCGCGGATAGTATCGCTCGACTTCCGGCAAAATGATCGATGCCATTCTTAATCTCATCGACTTCCTGAAACTCCTTTATCAAAAGGCGTTTCAGGACGACATTTTCAGCCGCGCCGCACAGGTTGCTTTCTACTTCTCGTTCTCGCTTTTTCCGCTGCTTTTCTTTCTCGTCTCGCTGTTCGGGATCGTCCTCGGTTCGACCGCTGAAATGAAGGGCGAACTTTACTCGTACCTGAGGCAGTTGATGCCTTGGACCGCGTTTGATCTCGTACAAAAGACAGTCGAGGAGATCATCGCCAACAGTTCGGGCGGCAAGCTGACTCTCGGAATCGTCATCACCGTCTGGTCGGCTTCCGCCGGCATGGATTCCTTGCGGATCGCCTTGAACGCCGTTTACGGCTTTCGGGAGAAAAGATCCTGGTTTACGACAAAGAGCCTGTCCATCGGCATGACGATCGCGCTGACCACGCTCTCCGGGGTTGTTCTCGCGCTGGTGTTTTACGGCTGGCAGCTCGTTCAGATCGGGGTCGCGGCCATCGGACTGTCGATCACTTCCCCATTGATCCTCGTGACCGTCGAATGGATCACGATCCTCGCCGTAATGCTCTTTGCATGTGAACTGATCTACAACCTGATGCCGTCTTTCCCCTCGATAAAGTGGCGTTGGATCACGCCCGGCTCGATCGTCGCGATCATTCTCTGGCTGATCTTAACGTCGGCCTTTCGTCTTTATCTTGAGTACTTTAATTCCTACAATAGGACGTACGGCTCGCTTGGGGCCGTGATCATTTTGATGCTCTGGCTGTACATGACCGCACTGGTTGTGATGATCGGCGGAGCGATCAACGCGGCCCTTCGGGATCTTGCCGAAAAGCGCGGGATCGAAGCGGCCGCTGCTGCCCAAGCCGAATAACTTATGTCGATAATGCTCCAGGAAATCGCCGAACAGCCCGTCGTACTTGAACGGACGATCCAGGCCGAACGGACGAAATATTCAAATCTCAAGGACGCTCTGGCGAGGCGCGACATCGATCTGATCGTTCTCGTCGCGCGCGGCAGCAGCGACAATGCGTCGCTCTTCGGTCGATACCTGCTCGAGATCACGACCGGCATTCCCGTTTCCCTTTCGGCGCCGTCGGTTTTCACGCTCTACGGAGCGCAGCTGAACTTCAGGCGTTCACTCGTCATCGGCGTTTCTCAATCGGGCGAAGGAACGGACATCAACGAAGTGCTTGAAAGCGCCAAACGCTCCGGCGCGTTCACGCTCGGCGTCACGAACGAGGCCGATTCGACGATGGCAAAGATCGCCGACGAGACATTGCTGATCCATGCCGGCCGTGAGAAATCGGTCGCCGCAACCAAGACCTACACGGGTCAGATGCTTCACTTCTATATGCTGGCAGCGGCACTGTCCCAACGGAATATCGAATTCGAGCGAATACCTCATTTCGCCGCCCAAGCGCTGCAGTTGACGTCCGCCGTCGAGGAACTCGTAGGCCGCTACGTATTCATGGAAAACTGCGTCGTCGTCGGGCGCGGACTTAATTACGGAAATTCGTACGAGTTGGCGCTGAAATTGATGGAGACATGCTATGTCGTCGCGGAGCGGTTTTCGTCGGCCGATTTCTTTCACGGTCCGTTGGCGATCGTCGAACGGCGCTTTCCGGTGATCATGTTCGGGCCCTCGGGCGTGACGCGTGCGAGCAACGTCGAACTTCTTGAGCGCCTCCGGGAGTTGCACGCGGACAGCCTGACGATCACGAACGATCCGGAGATCGCCTCGCGCAGTTCGCGCGTGCTGTCGATGCCGACCGAGATCGACGAATTCTTATCGCCGATCCCCTTCATCATTCCGGCGCAGCTTTTTGCGGGGATGCTCGCCCGGGAGAAAGGACTCGATGCCGATGCGCCGAGATCGCTTTCGAAGGTCACGAAGACGCTTTGATCGTTTGGAGATCCGTGTTGCGCGGATCACACGGATTCGCAAGGAACTTCGGTTACACCTTCGGAGTTGTTTTTCGCGTCTTTTCGCTATTTCGTGGTCGGTTTTTTTTGAAAGCGTTGCGGACACGGATCTAACGGGTCACACTGATTTGCAAGGAACTTCGGTTACGCATTCGGAGTTGTTTTTCGCGTCTTTTCGCGTATTTCGTGGTCGGTTTTTCCGGAACCTGGTTCGCGGTCGGTTCTTGGTCCCCGTCTTTCGCGGTCGGTAGCCTGTGTCGCGTCCGAGTCTTTTGCCAAGCCGATTGAATGATGTCCGCTAAAATCACAGCATTTATACTTTATCTCTTCATTTTCTCGCTCGCGTTCATGCAGCCGGCGATCAACTTCTCAGGCGCTCAGGTCCAAATATCCGACCTTATCTTCGTTGTCCTCGTCATTTCTCTATCGGTTTCGCTTTTCTTCGGCACAATTCGGCTCCGCCGAACTCCGTACATCTGGTTATTTGGAATATTTGCGGCCGTCATGTTTCTTTCCGCCGCGTTTTCGGCGGATCCCTCGCGAAGCTTCGTCAAACTGGCGGGCAAGATCTATCTTGCCGCGGTTCCGTACGTCGTGATGACGGTCCTCGACGCTGACGAGAAGTTCAGGTTCGCGCTCCGCGCATGGATCGCCGGCACCGCCGTTTGTGTCGCGCTCGGATTGCTGTCTCTGATGCTGTTCTACCTGGACCGTGAAAATCCGTTGCTCGGATACACACTTTTCCATCTCGGCACGCTTCCGCCGGGCGATTACCCGCGGCTTGCGTCGACGTTCGTCAACGCGAACATGCTGGCGAATTATCTGAACGTCAGCGTCTTGGTCATTGTCGCCGGCATTGCGGGCGTTATCGGACGCAAATTGCGGACAGCCATGCTCTGCGGCGTTCTTGCCGTTGCCGTGTTCACGATCTCACCGGGTCTCGGCGGCATATTTCTCGCTGCGGCTTTGCTTTTATGGCTGGTCGGTTATGCGGGCGCCGACTATCCCGGTTGGTTGCGACGCTTAGTGATCGCCGGTTGCATTGCCGGGGCCGCGGCGTTCGTTTTCGCCGCGACCGTTTCCCCAGCGCGGCAGCCGGATCCACTTTTTGCGGTCGACGTCGGAGAACTTCATCTCGAACCGTCGTCCCGGTTGATGACTTGGCGGGCGGCGTCCGCGACTTTTCTTCAGCACCCGTTGCTCGGCATCGGCGTCGGGCTCGATACCTGCCGTGTTGCATATCTCGATCTATCGGACCGGCATCAATTGTTGACCGAAGCACACAATGCGTTCATCAACGTCGCCGCCGACTCCGGGCTTCTGGGATTCGCAGCGACATTCGGGATCGTGCTCTTCTTCGCGCGCCGCATAAACAGCAAAGACAACACGACTCGGATCCTCGCGATCGCGCTCGTCTGCGGCTTCCTTTATCACGGGATCACCGGCTCGTTTGAAGATTCAAGGCATTTGTGGGCATTGATGGGACTCGTGGGATTTCGAAACACTTCGTAGATTCAAAATTCAAAGTTCAAGATTCAGGATTCAAGATTCAAGATTCAAGAAGCTTGATTCATCGTTCGCGAGTCACGAAACCTTTCGCTTGAATATTGAACCTTGAATTTTGAACCTTGAACCTTGAATTTTGAATCAAGAAATCAGCTCATCGCGCGCAACAGGGCGTCACGCATTTCGCCGGCGCTGCGCCAGCGCAGTTCGACCTGTTTGGCGATCGCAGTTTCGATCACGCTCGCGACGCGCAGGGGCACGTCGAGGTTGCG
>JAKOSS010000605.1 GCA_029777145.1 Acidobacteriota bacterium
CCTTTGACCTCGAACCTGATGCTCAGAAAAAACGAAACGGCCGCGAGGACCGCGATCGCGAATCCCCAATCCTTGTTGCCGACAAGCAATAAATAGGCGGCGACCGCTGCCAGGATCACCGCCGTGAGTTTGAACATGAAAACCATTTCTTAGAGATCACGCAACAACCGGAATTTCACCGAAGATCGAAAGTAACGCCGAGGCAATTGAAAGAAATCCGCGAAAATCCGCGCAATGCGGCCTAACCTTGTTCGGCTGTTCCGGACCTACGGCCTTTCCTCCGTATCGTGGCTGACCGCGGCCGCGCTATCGATCTTCGAACGTTTTCGCTTTCTCCAAAGATAGCGAATCACGAGATATATCGGCAAAACGATGAAGATCAAAAACGGAAGGATCGCGATGACGAACGTGACCAGTCCGAGAATGAAGCTCAACGCCGCGTCGAAACCGGCTCCGACCGATTCGCCGAAGCGGTAAAAGAACCCCTTCGAATTGGACGAAAACGCCGCCGGCGTTTGGATGCGGATCCTGATAGTCGAGAGGCTCGTCTGGTTCTGCAGGAACCTGAGCCGGCCTTCGATCTTCTCGATCTCGGCACGGACATCCGAAAGTTTGCTCTGAACGTCGAGCGCATCACTTACCGAATTCGCGCGTTTCATGATCTCGAGAAACTGCGCTTCGAGAGCTTTTTTCGCTTTGAGGCGCGCCTCGACGTCGATGAATTCTTCGGTCACGTCGTCGCTCTTGACGGTCTCGACGATCACGCGGTTCGCACTCTTGCGGATCTCGTCGATCGCTTCCCCGAACTTGACGGCCGGGACGCGGACGGTCATCACGACGGTGTCACGCCGGTTGGCCCGGACATCGGACGATGATTGCGTCGATTCGACGACAAATCCGTTCTTCGATTCGGCGATCGCCGTGATCTTCTGTTGGACCGTTTCGGGTTCGTCGGATTCGAGCTGAAGATCGGCATTACGGACGATCTTGCGCTCGGTCGGCGCGATTTCGCTCTTTTGTTCGGTTTCCAGCGACACCTGCGTCCGTGTTGACGCGGGTTTGCTTTCAACTGATGTCGGCACGCCGTCGCGCTGCATCTCGTCATTTTGCGCGATTCCCGCAGTCTTTGACGGCGACGCGCCGCCCGCGCACGCAGAAAGAACGAACGAAACGAAAGCGAAGAACGCAATTATTTTGGCAAATCTCATATCGTCACCTCTCAAGTTGAAAGAACGTTTGACCCACCCAACATTGCACGACGAATGATTCGAATTCCTACTTTGCGCCCTTGCGCTTGGCGGGCGAACGATCGCGAGTGATCGCAACAATTAGGCGTTCCCGCAAAGTGGCAATGGCGCAAAGCAATCCAAAATCCAAAATCAGAAATCCCAAATTGTCAGGCTTCCTTGAAGCCTTCGCCGCGGAAAAACGCCTTTGTCGCGCGCCAAAGCCGGCGGACGGCGCGGAACACCTTTGGGCCGAACCACGTGAAAAACGCGACGAAGATCAGAAGAACTGCAGCGATGATGAACGGCGCGAAGACCGCGAGCGCGGTTCCGGCGAATGCGATGACGTCTTCGACGATCGACAGCGTCCAGTTCGAAACCGGTTCGGGCGAAAGGTTCGCGCCGGCGCGCAACGCCGCCTTTGCGCCGTGCGATGAAAGCGCCAATCCGCCGCCGAGCAACGCGGCGACGACCCAAACGGTCGTGTCCATC
>JAKOSS010000606.1 GCA_029777145.1 Acidobacteriota bacterium
AAATCGAAAGGGCCGCCTGAAGGCGGAACTCCAAACATCCGCAATCCGAAATCCGTATTCCCAAATGCGTCGTCGATGACGCGACTCTCATCAGCGAGCTGTGCGATTTCTCGGGAACGGCCTCAATCAATAGGAAGCTGCGCGATCAGTAGTTTCGCATCCGGTAGTCCTTCCAGTCGTAAACGCCGTCACCGTTCAGGTCAGCGTGCCCGCCGTCCTGACTCAGCATGTGCGTGATCTCGCTCTGCGGCGCGCCGAGGAGCCGCAACACGCCGAGTTGGTAGATGTTCGCCTCCTGCTCGGCCTTGGTTCCGGCTTCGTATTTTCCGGACCTGTACTGCCAGAAATGGATCGCCTCGTGGATCAAAACGCTGGCGAGCCATGTTTCCGACGCATTGAACGTGGCATCGGCGATGTCGATTGCATCATCGCCGAAATTCGCCCCGCTTCTCGCCGCCGACCTGACCTTCAGGTTGTATTTCAACAACCACGTGTAATATGCACCGGCTTTGTCTTTCAGGAGATTCAGACAGTTTTCGATCTTCGGTTTGAACGTCGCCTGGGCGATGTAACGCGTATCGCCTTCAATAACGATGGACATTGTTTTCTCCTCCGGAGCGGTGACGGTCGGTGGGCGTCAGATTTGCGATTTTCGATTTGCGATTTTCGATCGCGCAACGACAGAATCGACCTCACTGCTCACCGATCCGATTTGCGATTTCGGATTTGCGATTTTCGATCGCGCAACGACAGAATCGACCTCACTGCTCACCGATCCGATTTGCGATTTCGGATTTGCGATTTTCGATCGCGCAACGATAGAATCGACCTCACTGCTCACCGATCCCATTTGCGATTTCGGATTTGCGATTTGCGATCGCGCAACGACAGAATCGACCTCACTGCTCACCGATCCGATTTGCGATTTCGGATTTGCGATTTGCAATTGGTCCTGCGCCTTTGACCATCGCTCACTGCTCACTGCTCACTGCTCACTGCTCACTGCTCACTGTTCACTGTTCACTCGCCCGGCCGCGTAAACGCGGAACTCCAATTTCTCTGACCACCGACCACTGACCACTGTTCTCACTGATAATCGTGCGAAACGATCGCGGTCTCGGCGACGCGGAGCGGTTCGAAATATAGTCCCTTGACCATCGTTTCGTTTTCGGCGATGCCCTTTATCAAAAGGAAACTGTTCTCATTGATCACGGATCTGTACTTTTCGAGCATGTCCGGCAAGACGATGACGTTCGTGAATCCTGTCTCGTCCTCGAGCGTGATGAACAGAACGCCGCGGGCGGTTTCGGGACGCTGGCGGACGATGACCGCGCCGGCGACCGTGACGACGTCCTTGCGCTTCATCCGCAGAGTCTCTTTCGACGTCAGGACGTGCTTGCGGTTCATTTCTTCTCGGACGAACGTCATCGGATGCGGTCCGAGCGAGAGTCCGGTCCGTGAAAGATCGGCGGCGACGTTCTCGAGCGGCGACATCCTGCGGATGAAAGGCGTTTCCGACGTCTGATCGAAGGTCTGACCGGTGAAAAGCGAGCCCTTTTCGCGGATCGCCAGTTCGACCTGCCACAGCGCGCGGCGGCGGTCGGAAGCGTCGAGCGCGCCCGTGAGCGCGAGGCTCCGGAGTTCCTTTTTGTTGACCGCCGGAACGCGTGCGGCGAGGTCGTCGGCATTCACGAACGGACCGTTGCGGCGTTCGGCGGCGATCGCCTCGCCCGTATCCTTGCGAAGTCCCTTGACGTAGTTGAGCCCGATCCGCAGTTCGTCGCCTTCAAGCGTGCACAGGTGATCCGATTCGTTGATGTCGATCGGGCGGAACCCGAGCCCGTGCCGCTGCGCGTCCTTCACCAAGGTCGCCGGCGAATAGAACCCGAGCGGATAATTGTTAAGCATCGCCGCCGTGAAAGCGTCGAGATGATGCACCTTGAGATACGCCGACGCATACGTGAGAAGCGCGAAGCTCGCGGCGTGCGACTCCGGAAATCCGTAGTTCGCGAAGGCGTAAACCGAGGCGACGATCTTGTCCTGAGTCTCTTCATCGAGCCCTTTGGCGGTCATCCCGACGCGCATTTTGCCCTCGATGACCTTCAGCTTCTTGTCCGCTCGTTTGAACCCGAGCGCGCGGCGAAGTTCCTCGGCCTCGCCGCCCGTCAGTCCCGCGGCTTCCATCCCGATCTTCAGCACCTGCTCCTGAAACAGCGGCACGCCGAGCGTTCGTTCGAGCACCGGTTTGAGCGACGGGTGCATGTAATCGACCTCTTCGAGTCCCTGCCGGCGGCGCAGATAGACGTTGAGCATGTTGCCGACGATCGGGCCGGGCCGGATGATCGCGACCTGGACGACGAGATCATAAAACGTCTCGGGCCGCGCCTTCGGCAGAAAGTTCATCTGCGCGCGCGATTCGACCTGGAACATTCCGACCGTGTCGGCGTCCTGCAGCGTCTTGTAAACGAGCGGATCGTCCTTCGGGATCTTCGCGAGATCGACCTCCTTGCCGTGATGGTCGCGGATGATCGTCAGCGTGTCGCGGATGACGGCCATCATCCCGAGGCCGAGCAGATCGACCTTGACGATGTCGAGCTCGGCGCAGT
Organism: Acidobacteriota bacterium; assembly: GCA_029777145.1. Next base: position 2,607 of record JAKOSS010000606.1, read on the forward strand.
CGTCCTTGTCCCACTGAATGACGGTCCGGCCGTCCATCGACGCCGGCTCGATCGGAACGACGCCGTCGAGCCGCCCGAGCGAGATCACCATTCCGCCCGAATGCTGGCCGAGGTGTCGCGGGAAATGCATGATGTTGCGGAAGAACTGGAAAAAGGCGCGGATGCGCGGCGAGCGTTCGGGATCGAATCCGGCTTCCTGAAATCGCCGGATCTGGTCGTCGATGTCGGCGTCGTGGAACGAGATCAGTTTCGACAGGCGTCCGAGTTCGTGTTCCTCGAATCCGAAGACCTTGCCGACCTCGCGGATCGCCGAGCGAGATTTGTAGGTTATGACGTTGGCGGTCATTGCCGCGCCTCGCTCGCCGTATTTTTGATAGACGTATTGAATGACGGCCTCGCGGTCGTCGCCGCTCGGAAGATCGATGTCGATGTCGGGGTATTCGCCGCGTTCTTCGGACAGGAAGCGTTCGAACAGGAGCTTGCCCTCGATCGGATCGACGGCGGTGATCCCGAGCGAGTAGCAGACGACCGAGTTCGCCGCCGAGCCGCGCCCCTGCGAGAGGATGTTGCGCTTGCGGCAGAATTCGGAGATGTCCCAGACGAGCAGAAAGTAGCCGGCGAGTTTCAGTTTCTCGACCAGTTTCAATTCCTTCTCGAGTTTCTCGCGGACGATCGGCGTGATCGAACCATACCGCCAGACGGCGCCTTTTTCGGCCAGTTTGCGGAGCAGCGAGTCCATCGTTTCGCCGTCGGGCACGGGATATTCGGGAAAGGTGTAGCCGACGTCGTCCATCGAGAAGTTAATCCGCGAGGCGATCTCGGCGGTGCGCTCGACGGCCGTCGGGAAATCCTCGAAAAGACGCATCATTTCGGCGGCGGATTTGATCCGGCGCTCGTCGTTGCGCGACAGGAGCCGCCCGGCGTCATCGATCGTGACGTGGTTCTTGATACACGTGAAGACGTCGTAGAGTTGGCGGTCGGCGCGGTTGGCGTAGTACGCGCCGTTGCTCGCGAAAAGCGGGATGCGGAGCTTGTGCGCGTAGCTGACGACCGACTGGTTGAGGTCTTCCTGATTGCGCAGGTAATGGCGCTGGAGTTCGGCATAGAGACGGTCGCCGAAGACGTATTGAAGCCACGCCATCGCTTCGAGCCCCTTGTGCTGTCTGATCTGCGAGTGCAGATATCCGTCCTCGCCGCCGGTCAGGCAAATGATGTCCTTGGAGTAGGTTTCGATGTCCTCGCGGTAGGCGAAATGTTCGCCTTTTTTGCTGCGCAGCTTGATCGTCGTGATGAGTTTGCAAAGGTTCTGATAACCGCGGATCGAGGTCGGGACGAGCGGCAGCAGGCTGCCGTTTTCCATCGTGATCTCGGCGCCGATGATCGCCCGGAGGCCTTTTTCCTTGGCTTCGAGATGAAACCGGACGGCGCCCGAAACAGTGTCGCGATCGAGCAGTCCGACGGTCCCGATCCCGAGCCGTTCAGCCGCGCACACGAGATCTTCCGGCAACGATCCCGATGCCAGAAAGCTGAACGCCGAGCGTGTGTGAAGTTCGCAGAAAAACATTTTCAATTTTCGATTTGCGATTGCCGATTTGCGATTGAGCAGTGAGCAGCCAGGTCAGAACCGGGAGCGGCAGCGACCGGCAAACACTAATCAACACAAAACGGTGCGACAAATCGGCAATCGCAAATCGCAAATGGATTTCAGTCGTATTCCCCCGTAACGAACCATTCGCGGCCGACCCGCGCCAGTTGGTACACGCCGCCGTTCTCGAGTTCGACATCCCATTCCTCCGTTTTCCAGTTGGTCGCGTTCCACCACTGCGCCGATTGCGACCAGACGCCGCCGTATTCGACGACCTTTCCCGAGAACCTGGCCGTCCGGACGTACATCAGCCGCTTTTTGTTGATGACGACGTCGGCCGCGATCGGCGGATCGAAGTAGCTGAGATGGATGTGCGGCCGAACTTCCGTGGCCGTTTTCGGCTCGACGCCGGCCGGCAGTTTCTCGGCATCGAGCGTGAACGCGCGGTCCAGCCGCTGATCGAGCACGACCGGCACGCCCGCGTTCTCGTCGCCGATCAGCTTCTTGATCTTCGTGACCGTCAGCAAAAGGCCTTCGGGTTGGAGGCTGGTCGTCGCGAAAAGGCTCTTTTGCGCCGTCCGCGGCCGCGTAAAATGCGACGTCACCCCGATCGATGTTATGCCTTCGGGCGGCGGGTCGGAGTTGATGCGGAGGCTGATGATCTTCGACCAGAATTTGATGTCGAGCGTCGGGAAAGAGACCTTGATCTCGTAGTCGCACGCCGCGCCGCTTTCGAGTCCGAGCTCAATACCGAGCCGTTCGGTCCGGAGGCCGTACTTGTCAGTTTCCTCGAAAACCTTTTCCAGCCCGTGACGGACGATAAAGATCAGTTGTTCGAAATCGAGCACGGGAAAATCAAGCTGGTAGCGCCAGTTGACGAACTCCTGTTTCAGGTTCGGAGTGAGGACGTATTTTCCTTTGTTGTTGACAAGGTCGAGCACGGCGCGGAATTCCGTTCCGTAGCGCGCGATCAGTTCGTGCTCGGGGACGCGTTTGAGATCGCGGATACTCGTAAAACCAAGTGCCTCGAAGACGTCGAGCGTATCGTTCTCGATCCCGAGTCCGCCGAGCGGGATCCGTCCGAGCCGGGCATCCGTAACGACCGCTGCACCGCGCCGGTTGCGTGCCCGGAGAATCGCGGAAGCAGGGTTTTCGGCGACGGCGACGTTGCCCTTGATGGCGGCAGAGGCGAGAGACTCCGCGATCTTGGCGGCAATCGCCTCGGGCGATCCGATCAAGTTCTCGAGCCCGCTCGTCTCAAGCAATACGCCGTCACCGAGCCACTCGATGCGGTAGGCGAAGCTTTCGGCGACCGCGATGAGATCCGGCTTTGCGGCGTCGCTGATGATGCAGGCGTAAAGTCTAGACATAATTCTGTGTAATGCGCGTCAGTATTGACCTTGTCGCCAACGGTTTCCGGCTGTTGAGATCGACAAAGAACTCGCGCAGGAGTTTGAATCGTCCGAGTCCGTTCCAGACGGACCGCGTTCGCGCGACCGTGTACGACTGGCTCGATGCCGACCCGAGCAGCGGTTCGCGGACGGTGACGATCAGAAGCGTGTGTCCGGTCCCAACGCCGGTGCGGAACCGGTACCAGAACGAGCTCGGGATCTGGATCAATTGCCGCCGCGGGACGAAGTTGAGGTTCAGCCAGATCGCTCCGAATCCCTTTGCCTGAACGAGATAGTCGGCGACGGTGAACGATTTTTCGATATCGCCGCCGCATTTGACCCAAAGAACGTTCTCGAGCAAAAGACCGTTGTCGCGCGCGGCCTCAACGTTGAAGCAATCCGAGACGTCGACGACCGCGCAGACCTCGCCGTTCCTGGTAAGCGTCGAGAGAAAGGCAATGGCCAGCGCCGTTTTGCCGGAACTCGCGGCGCCGCAGATCTCGGACACGCCGCCGCGCTGCAGCCTGAGCCCGAATTGCTCGACGTACTCGCGGGAGACACGATGTTCTTCCCGTAGTTGCGAGGCGCTTTTTACCAACGCTAAAGCCATGGCATTTGAAATTCCAGGGATTCCAAGGATTTCAAGATTCCAGGGGGTTCAACGAATCCCGATGCCGAAGCCTTTCGGACGACTGCGCCGATCTTGATCAAGGCTCCTTTGCGGACTCCGCGCTCTTTGCGTGAAAACTTCCGTTCACAGTACGGAAACCGCTGAGTTCGCAGAGGAGTCCGGCAAGTTCGCAGCCGTGTTCTCCGACAAGACCCCAAATCCAGCCATAAGGCCTAAGCGGTGATCAGCGGTTCTTTATGACTTGCCGTTCGCTTCAGCGAACGGACCGCGTCAAGCACAAGCTCGTTGGCTTCAGCCAAATGTTGGGCTAAAGCCCTGTGATTATTGAGTCCATCCTGGTCCGTCAGCTAAAGAGGCTGTGTCAAAACCGGACCGGATTTCGTGACATTTCGGCGATATTGTGGCTTGGATCAATTGCGGTATCCGTTTTTGGCATTTTCGCCGAACCCGTTGGTTTTTCGCGGCCGTAAGGGTTTTCGTTCGGGTCACAGGGTTGGTTTTCGCGCGAATCAGGCGGTCTGCAGCGCTGTTCCGCCTGTTTTTCCGAACATC
>JAKOSS010000059.1 GCA_029777145.1 Acidobacteriota bacterium
CGGCAGCGTAGGCGATAAACGTCCCGCTCGGAGCATTGACGCTCGCAAGTCCACCAGTTTCGGAACTCCTGCTCCAACCTCTTGAAAAGGGATTGTTACGGCACGCATCAAGGAAAATGATATTGAATCCGTTTCCGGCACCATCCATCTGACGCAAAATCGTTGCTAAATCTACCGCGTAATCCTCGGTTTCAATCTCACGTCTGATGTTCGCATCGATCGGAATCAGGAAATTCGCGCCGCGGACTTCTACTCCGTGACCGGCGTAATAAAACAGTCCGACGCCTTTCTGCGCCGCAAGACGTTCACCGAATTCACGGATCAGCCGGCGCATTCCGATCAAATCGACATCTATGCCCTTGATCACCTCGAATCCGAGCGACCCAAGTGCCGTCGCCATATCATTCGCGTCGTTCACCGGGTTGTCGAGCGGCGCCACGTTGCGATATGCTCCATTCCCGATCACCAGAGCGAGACGCTGCTCGGAATTCTTATTCGCGTCTGACCGTTCGAGTTTGCGAGTTGATTGTCCAATCGCCACGTTTGGCGCCAGATTCAAAAACAACGCCAGCAGGGAAGCGGCGGTCAAAAATCGCAATGCAAGTGTCTTCATTTCATTCACCCCAAAACAACTCAACGGATCACATTCAGCTTGACGAACGCGACCGCCGGTTTTCCTACAGTCGTCTTGACCCGATAAACGGCCTGCGGGGCCGGTTCTTCGCGGGTCAGTTGACGGGTCTTCTCGCCGCAGGGGGACGCCCCGGTCGTCTTCTCGCGGACCAGCATTCTTGACCTCGCGCCGCACGAGGAATCGGCTTCTATCGTTGTGTAAACCTTGTCGTCATCGTCGGTCCGCTCGAATACCGACACATCGGCGTCGATCTCGAGGTTCGCGAGTACCCCGACATTCGTGATCTTCCCGTCGCGTTCGGCATTGATCGTGAGCGGCACCGGCGAGACGATGACGGTCAGCATTTCGCCGCGGTAGTTGGGGTCCTTCGCGCTGATGTTGAAGTAGGGAATTTCGTCTTTCTGATCGGGGATATCAACCAACATTCCGGGTATTACGCGATTGCCCTCATCGCGGAACGGAAAGATCAAATACGGATCGTCGTAGTTTCCGTCGGCAAGTATTTCACTGTTAACGACATAAAGATAGCCCGAGGTGGAGGGTTCGACCGCGAGCCTGACACGGTCGCCCTCGCGGAACGCCGTAGCAGAATTGACGCGCTCTGCAACCCATGCTTCAACCCGGCCTTCGACCTTAACCGGGAACGTGACCGCCGCAGAAGCCGATCCCGGCCGGAGCTTCCATATCGTGACTCCGATATCCGACAATACCGACCTGCCTATTTTGACAGGCTTCCTCGACGGCGATCTTCGACCGCGGCGGATCCCGGTTTGGCTGCTCGAGAGCCGGTATATCGGCTTTTTCTTTGGTCGTATGCCAGGCGACTTCGCAACCGGACGTTTCGTCACGAAATCATCCGACGTTATCGAACGCGTCTGAGCCCCGTCCTGTGAATACGCCGACGAACCGCTGACCAATATCAAGACAACCAAAAGACGGCTTCTTATTCCGTTCATAGATCCTTTTTCGCACCTCTCACGTTCTGCTGCTGCCTGATCCAACCACCGAGTTCAACTCCGATCTCATTGATCCGTGAGGAAACAAAGGTGAACCTCCGTGCATCCATCAGTTCGAAATCTACCAGCATCCTCGATTGATATCGAAGAACGTCAAGCTTCACGTTGACAGCGACGAGCCGGGCTAATTTCCCGCTTTCAAACTTCGCCGCGATAAGTTCGTCAAGCATCCCAAACAGGTTCAGCTGAATCCGGTCCCCAAGGACGAACTTGTGTTGGCGCGGCAAACGGTTGACCACAGGGACGAACCACACGATCAGGTCGTAGCATTTCTGAATTATCGGAAGTTCGACATTTCGCTTCATCTTGATTTTGAGGACGCGACGGGTTTTCGCGTCGCTACCAAACCATCGCGCCCCTCCGTTTTCGGATGCCATGCGGCATCACCGGACGGCGTCCTGTACTCTCCGTTGCTCCCGCGCAAATCCCTTCGCGCAGATCTGAAACCGGAGCGTATTCGGGCGGGCAACAAGCCGAAAGCCGTTGTTGTTGTTACGGTTTGTCGGATTGTTCCTGTTGCGGTTCGCCGAGCGCAGGTTCCTCGATTTGTTGTTCCAGGAACCGCCGCGAAGCACAAGTTCCGGACGCGCGCCCGCGGCTATTGTCGTACGAAACGCAAATTCTCAAAAATCCTGATGCGCAGCGCCCGCGTATTCCTGTGTTCCAGATGCGCGATCCAGCTTTTTATTCGCTCGGCCAGTTTCTCGGCCGATAGCTTACCTTCCCGATAATCGAACAGCA
>JAKOSS010000607.1 GCA_029777145.1 Acidobacteriota bacterium
CCGCCGCTTGCGGTCCGAACGAGGCGATCCTGAAATCGAACCGCAACACGATGGTCGAGCCGACGGCGACGCTCTCGCCGCGCAAGACGACGTTCGAACAGGACCTCGCGGACATGCGCGACGCCGGCTTCGACTACATCTTCGTGATCAGGCGTAAAGACGGCAAGGAATTTGAGGACGACGACCGAAAGTTCCTTCGCGAATCGATGCCGCACGAGATAAACCGTCGGGTTTCGAGCGACGACGGCAAGGCATTCATTTTCGGTTCGGGTTTCGCGATCGACATCAAAGCGGTCGAAAAATGGCGGACAAGATACGTCGTCGAGGATCTTTCGGCGCCGACCGAGAAAGTCGAGAGCAAGAAGTAGAGCGGAGGAAGAGATGGCCGATAAATCATTGAAAGAAAACGGGGAACACGTTCGGCGAATTCAGTTGGATCCTTCGTCGCCGCCGTTCAGGTCGATCGTCCGGGTGGTATTTGTCTTGATCGCCGGGTTAGTTCTTTCCTACGGGCTCTTTTCGATCGTCTCTCAGATTCGCAGCCTGATCTTCATGATCATTTTGTCGATCTTTCTTGCTTATTTGATCGACCCGCTAGTACGCCTGATCAGGCGACCGTTCAAAGAACGCAACCTTGAAAAAATGATGCCTCGGTCGTTCGCGATCGTGATCGCCTATATTGTTGTGTTCTCGGTTGTGGGGTTCGCTATTTCCTATCTTGCGCCGCGCGTTGCCGAACAGGCCCGGCAGTTTGCGAACAATGTCCCGGCGTATGCAAAATCTGTACAGGTGACGATCGCCAACTTGGCAACAAAGTACGAAAGCTATCAATTGCCCGTCGAGATCGAGGCTCAAATCTCTGAACGGATCACTAATCTCGGTTCGTCCTTGGCGGAAGCCATTCCGGTAGTTCTCGCGGCAATCGCTCTGGTGATCGTTTCATACCTTCCTTGGCTCATCCTCGTACCGATCCTGTCTTTCTTTTTCCTGAAGGACATTCAGTTGTTCCGCGCGTCGTTTCTGAAGGCGTTCCCGTCAGGACATTGGCGGGCGCGTGCCGAGCTTTTTCTTGCCGATGTAAATACAACGCTCGCGGCCTATACGAGAGCGCAAATGATCTCGTGCGTGCTGATCGGCACCGTATGCACGGCGGGTTTCTATCTCTTCGGAATAAACTACGCCCTTTTGCTGGGGATCATCGCCGGCATACTTGAATTCATCCCGCTCATCGGCCCGATCACGATCGGGATCACCGCGACGACGGTCGCGGCCGTCTCGGATTCGCCGTGGAAAGCGCTTTATGTGGCGATCTTTCTTGTCGTGCTGCGGATCATCCACGATTACGTGACGTACCCGCGGATCGTCCGCGGCGGCATTCACTTGCATCCGCTCGCGATCATCATTTCGGTTCTGGCAGGTGAGCAGATTGCTGGAATCGCGGGCGTGTTTCTTTCGATCCCGATCGTCGCGCTGGTGACCGTCATTTACAAACACGTGCTGGCGCACAGCGGCATGACCGGCCTTTTTGCCGGCTGGATACAACCCGCGCCGGCGATACTTCTTCAAGATCCGATCACGGACGAGGTGGATGCGGAATGAGCCCGATCGCCTGGTTTGTCGTGTTGTTTTTCGGACTCTGCGTGCTCGTGATCGTCGTTTACGTCGCGGTCGTCCTCGCGTTTTATCGCGGCGGAAAGAAAGATTGAATGCGGATTGCGCGTCGGGAGATCTTGCCCGCGAATCTTCGCCACTCTACCCGAATTAAGCACGGAGATCTGAGATGCGTTGTCTTGGTCGAGGGCACCTTTCCGGCGGCAATGAAACTAAAATCCGAATTGTCGGTGTACGAACAAGACCGCGAGGTAGAAAGCGGCCGCGATCAATCCCGACATCGGGATCGTCAGCACCCACGCCCAGATGATCCGCCCGGCGACGCCCCATTTTACGGCCGAAAGACGCTTCGTCGCTCCGACACCGACGATCGCACCGGTGATCGTGTGGGTCGTCGATACGGGAATCCCGAAATGCGTCGCGATCGCGAGCGTGATCGCGCCGCCCGTTTCAGCGCAAAATCCTCCGACAGGCTGAAGTTTCGTGATCTTCGATCCCATCGTCTTGACGATCCGCCAACCGCCGGTGAGCGTTCCCAGGCCGATCGCGGTGTGCGCCATCAGAACAACGTAAAGCGGGATCTCGGGGAGCTTTCCTTCCGTGGTCTTTTGGAGATAACCGCCGGCGACGAGCACGAGCGTGATGATGCCCATCGTCTTTTGGGCGTCGTTCCCGCCGTGGCCGAGCGAATACGCCGCCGCGGAGAAAAGCTGACCGACGCGGAACAGTTTATCGACCTTCGAGATCGGCGTCCGCCGGAAGATCCAGTAAACCGACGTCATCAACGCCAATCCAAGCGTCATTCCCATCAACGGAGCCCCGATGATAAACGCCAGCGTCAAATACCAACCGCTCGGAACGATCACGGCGAATCCGCCCGTGCCCGCAACGAGTGACGCGCAGATCGCCGCGCCCGCATAACCTCCGATAAGCGCATGCGAACTGGACGTCGGAAGCCCCAGCCACCAGGTGATTATGTTCCACGTAATGACGCCGATCAGCCCCGCCAAGAGCACGTAAAGGTGCAGATCATCCGGGATCGGCTTCATGTCGACCATGCCGCCGCCGATCGTCTTCGCGACCGCCGTTCCGAACACAACGAAGGCAATGAAATTGAAGAACGCCGCCCATGCAACCGCGACTCCCGGCGAAAGCACGCGCGTCGAGACGACGGTCGCGATCGAATTCGCCGCATCGTGCATGCCGTTCGTGTAATCGAAGATCAGCGCGACGGCAATGATGAAAAATACCAGTAGTGTTATTGGCTCCATGACTCGATTTTGGATTTGCGATTTTGGATTTTGGATTAAGGAATCATGAATAACCACCCAAATCCAAAATCCAAAATCGTAAATCTAAAATTGTTAGTTGTGCTTCAAGATGATCGCTTCGATGATGTTCGCGACACTCTCGCAGCGGTCGGTCGTGTTTTCCATGATCTCGTAGAGTTCCTTCAGCTTGATCACCTCAAGCGTGTCGGTAGATTTCTGGAAAAGTTCGCCGATCGCGCGGAAGTAACCGTCATCGGCTTCATTCTCGAGACGGTGGATCTCGACGATGTGCTGGTTTATTCCGTTCGGTGTCTTGAGCAGCAGCACGGCGGAATTGATCTCCATCGCAAGCCCCTGGATCACTTTCGCCTGATGCTTCATGTGATCGTTGATCGTGCGGATGTTGTACATCAGGATCGCACGCGCGGCGGCGTCGATGTAATCACAGACGTCATCGAGCGCGACCGAAAGATGGTAAATGTCTTCGCGATCGAACGGCGTGATAAACGACTTGTTCAGTTTGGTCGTGATCTTGTGCGTGATCTCGTCGCAATCATGCTCAAGATCCTTGATCCGCCAGGCAAACTTCTCAAAATCGTCGCTGTCCTCATGCAGCATGTCGACCAGAGCCGTTGCGGCTTCCTGGAGCTTTCCGCCGATCTGACCGAACAATGTAAAGTATTCATCTTCGCGCGGAACAAGACTGAATCCCATTTTTATAGAATCTCCGGTTGGTAAAGTTAGCTGTAAATCGTTTCGTAAATCTTAACAGACGAATCAGCCGCGACAAATCGGCTGAGACGTCGTAATAAAAGCTGAAAATTGCGGCTTCAAGGCTCTCATTATATGCGACCCGACGTACCCGCCGAAGTGCGTGCCCGATCGATGTAACACGGACTTAACATCCGCAGCGGCGTCTTCACGGCAAACCCGCGCCTTTACGGTCGTCATCACAACTGAACTTTTTGGTCTTTCGAGGCTAATCGGTTAATATTTCGGAACTAAATCTCCGATGGAGGAAATAATGAAAACAAACGGATTCGCGAAAAGATCGGTCGTACTGACACTGGTCCTGACGCTTGCGGCACTGCCGATGATCGTCGTCGGTCAGACCGATATCAAGATCCCCAAGAACAAATACAAGATCGAGGATGATCAGAAAATGGGCGCTGAATACTCGAAACAGGTCGAGCAGCAGCTTCCGATCCTAAACGACGTGACGTCGACGCGTTATATCCAAAGCGTCGGCGACCGGCTCGAATCGGCGATCCCTTCGAAATATCGTCAACCGGCGTTCAACTGCTCGTTCAAGATCGTCAACGCGCGCGACATCAACGCGTTTGCGCTCCCGGCATGCTATCTCTACGTCAACCGCGGAATGATCGAAGCGGCCCGGAACGAAGGCGAGATGGCCGGCGTCATGGCGCACGAGATCAGCCACGCGATGCTCCGGCATTCGACGGCGCAGATGACCGCGCAAAGCAATCCGCTCAAGCAGATCCTCGGGATCGGCGCGATCCTCGGCGGCGCGATCGTGCTCGGTGAAACCGGTGCGGCGATCGGACAAACGATCTACAGCGGACTTTTCGTGTTGCCGTACAGCCGTGAGTTCGAAAGCCAGGCGGACACGCTCGGCGCGCAGATCATGGCCAACGCCGGATACGATCCGCGCGATCTCGCGAACATGTTCAAGACGATCGAAAAACAGAGCGGCGGCAATAACGGCCCGGACTGGTTCAGCACGCACCCGAATCCGCAGAGCCGCTACGACAGCATCAATCGTGAAGCCGATATGCTTAACGTCTCGGGCAATCCGATCAAGATGACCCGCGGTTTCGAGCGCATTCAAGCAAAGTTCCGCTCGATGCCCCGCGCGAAATCGATGAAGGAGATCGAGGACGAATATAAGCGCAACAAAGAACAAAACCAGGGGCAGATGGAACAGGGACGCTACTCGTCGCGGGTTTCGGTGCCGTCGTCGAGGACCCGCAACTATTCGGCGGGAAGTTGGCTAAGTCTCAGTGTTCCTGACAATTGGAAGGAATTTTCGCTCCAGAACGGAGTCGATTTTGCTCCCGAAGGCGCGTACGGCGATCAGGGGATCACGCACGGGGCACTGTTTGCCGTCCAGGATTCGCAAAGCCGCGACATCGCTTCGGCGACGGACGACTACGTGAACAATGTCCTTCAGGGCAACAGCTATTTGAGCAGGCAGTCGGGATACACGCGAACCTCGATCTCTGGTCGAACGGCATATTCGATCGTCCTCAGCGGGCGCTCGCCGGTCACCAATCGCACCGAGGTCGCGACCGTTTACACCGTGCTGCTTCGCAACGGTCAGTTGTTCAGCGTCGTGACCGTGGTTCCTGACAGCGATCGTTACAGTTACAACTCGGCATTCCGTAACATGATCCGCTCGATCCGGCTGAACGACTAAACTGTCAGTACCGCCTGCGTTAGAGGCTGTGTCAAAACCGGACCGGATTTCGTGACATTTCGGCGATATTGTGGCTTGGATCAATTGCGGTATCCGTTTTTGGCATTTTCGCCGAACCCGTTGGTTTTTCGCGGCCGTAAGGGTTTTCGTTCGGGTCACAGGGTTGGTTTTCGCGCGAATCAGGCGGTCTGCAGCGCTGTTCCGCCTGTTTTTCCGAACATC
>JAKOSS010000608.1 GCA_029777145.1 Acidobacteriota bacterium
AAGACGGACCAGGTATCGACATTCACGGTCGGTTCACGGCTCGGAATCATCAACAGCACGCAGGCCGACTACGTTCGCGCGGTATCACGAAAGAACGGATCGGTGAAAGCGGTCGTGACGACCGAGAAGGGCAGTTTCACGATCGATTTCATGCCCGAGGACGCGCCGCTCACGGTCGATAATTTCATCAAACTCGCGCGGGCCGGATACTTCAACGGTCTGGCGGTCCATCGGGTCGTCGCGAACTTCGTGATGCAGGACGGCGACAGCCGCGGCGACGGCAACGGCGGTCCGGGTCGTTCGATCAGATGCGAGATCAACACTCTTCCGTACGAGCGCGGCGCCGTCGGCATGGCACTGTCGGGCAAGGACACCGGCGGGTCGCAATGGTTCGTCACGCATTCGCCGCAACCGCATCTCGACGGCGGCTACACCGTCTTCGGCCGCGTCGACGAATCGGATATGAAAATCGTCGACACGATCGTCCGCGGGGACAAGATCCTGACCATCAAGATCGTCGGTCGGTGAGTTTGGAGTTCGCTGTCTGGAGTTCCGCGTTTACTGTCGTCTTTAGCTCGTTTGTGATTCGTCGTCCAATTAGCCGCGTAAACGCGGAACTCCAAACTCAAATGGATCGTCATCTCGACACAGGAACGAAGATCTACGACTTCTTTGAGGAGATCCTGGTCGTGTGTCCGCGGTGCGGATCGCGCGGGAAGGTGGTCATCGACGAGGAAGAATTCGCCAAATTATCGAAGAAAAAGATCGAGCAGAACCGCAACAAATTCTTCGGCCCGAGAAGGTTCATTTGCACAAAATGCGTTTATCGTGACAATTGGAAAGGTACGCAGATCAAGGTCGGAAGCAACTGCGACTGGTATTTCGGATTCAAATTGTGGCTCGAGATCGAGTGCTGCGGTGAGCTTTTCTGGGCTTACAACCGCGAACATTTGCAGATGATCGAGGATTACGTCGGAGCAAAACTCCGCGAGCGAACCAAACAGGGAAGAAATTCGTTTTTCAGTAAACTGCCCCAATGGATCAAGTCGGCAAAGAACCGCGATGAAGTTCTCAAAGCGATCCGCCGGTTAAAAGAAAGGGAAGATGGAAGTTATTGAAAACATTGAATTCGTAGAACGCCGGCGATCGGTCGTGATGACGCGCGACGAGCGCAAGCAGGTCGAGATCGAGGAAAGTCTCGAGAACCTTTCGCGCTATCTCGACGGCTTATTCCGCGTTCCCGGAACCGGTTGGCGATTCGGGCTCGACGCGCTGATCGGTCTGATCCCGAACGCCGGCGACTCGATCACCGCGATCTTGTCCTTCTACATCCTCTTTGCCGGCGTCCGTTACGGCGTTCCGAAGATCACTCTGCTGCGGATGGCGACGAACATCGGCATCGATTACCTGGTCGGGACGATCCCTTTTTTCGGCGACTTCTTCGACTTTTTCTGGAAATCAAACAAGCGCAACTTGGATCTCATCCGCGAGCGTGCGACCGGCAAGAACGTCGGAACGTGGCACGATTACGCCTTCGTTTTCGGGATCATCGCGTTCCTGATCCTGCTCCTTATCGGATCGATCTTCGTCAGTCTCTATCTGATCGCGGTCATCTTCGGCAGTCTCTGGAGAACGTTCTAGAAGCGCCCGCAAAATACGCGAAACGACGCGAAAGTCGATTTTGCATTACAATACAAGCCGCAGATGACGCGGATTGCGCGGATAAACATATGGAGAATCCGCGAATTTCCGGGTTAATCCGCGGCCAAAAAAGATCTCGCCTCGCGGGAGAACAATCCAAGACCAAAAACGGAGATCTATGACCAAATCTAACAATCGCCGTGATTTCTTGAAAACCGTCGGCGCGGCCGCGATTGGACTCGCCGCTGCCGGCACCGGATTCGCCCAACGCCGAAAGAAAAGCTGCGTCATCATCGGCGCCGGATTTTCCGGCCTTGCCGCCGCCTACAAGCTGAAGAACGCAGGGTGGAACGTGACTGTTCTCGAGGCGCGCGAACGCATCGGCGGCCGCGTCTTTTCGCACTCGATGAACGGCCTGATCTGCGAACTCGGCGCCGAGTGGGTCGGCGAGAGCCACGAACGCCTGAAGGCGCTTTGCGGCGACTTTGGAATTCCGCTCCAGAAACACCAGTTCGACGATTTTCTGATGCGCGACGGACGCGTTTACAAGCCCGGCGAGTGGGGGTTTTCGCCGGCGGCGAAGACGGCGTTCGACAAGGTCATAAAGGGTTACGCAAAGCTGACGCAGGCGCAGAAGGTTCGCATCGACGCGCTCGATTGGTGGACGTATCTCGAGAAGATCGGTTTTACCGAAGACGATCTTCTGATCCGCGATCTGATGGACAGCACCGATTTCGGCGAATCGATCCGTCACGTATCCGCATTCGGCGCGCTCGCCGAGTACGCTGAGTCGAGTCCGAAGAACGAGATGGATTACAAGATGACCGGCGGAAACTCGCGGCTCGCGTTTGAGTTCGCGAAGCGGATCGGAAACGAGAACATCCGCCTCTCATCACCGGTCAAGAAGATCGACCAGCGGTCCGGAATTATCAAAATTTTAACCGATAAGGAAGAGCTTAGAGCAGATGCGGTGATCTGCACGGTTCCGACGCAGTCGCTGCTTAAGATTCAGTTCCTGCCCGAACTTCCGGCGATTCAACGGCAGGCGGCGGAGCGGCTCAATTACGCGCGGATCGTAAAGAATTCGGTTCTTTACGACAAACGGTTCTGGGGTCCGGAAGACTTTTCGATGGTCACGGACACGACGTCGCATTACTACTTTCACAGCACGCAGAATCAGGACGGACCGCAGGGAATTCTGACCGCGTACGCGATCGGCGAAAAGGCGGACGTGTTGGCGTCGCAATCCGATGAGCGGCGGATGAAAGTCATCACGCGGGATCTTGTGGATTTCAACAAAGAAGCACCGTCGCTGGCACGAAAGATCGCGTCCTACGCGTGGCAGCGAGACGTTTACACCGACGGCGCATACGCGCTCTATCGTCCGGGACAATGGTTTGGATTGAGGCCGATACTTCAACGGCCGCACGGAAAGATTCTGTTTGCCGGCGAGCATCTGGCCGACTGGCAGGGCTTCATGGAAGGCGCGATCGAGACGGGAGAAAGTGCGGCGAGCGCTTTGCGCTAATTCCAAGATTCCAGGTTCCACATTCCAGAATTCCAAGATTCCGGAATTAACGGTGGAATCTTGGAATTCTGGAATTTTGGAATCTTCAGGCTTTTGCTTCCTGCGCCAGCGGGAACATCTTCTCAAGCGCCCCGGTCAACACTCCGACGCCGAACTCGCCCGCAGCACGCGTTTTGAGTTTTCCCTCGGCGTCGAAGAGATAATAGACCGGAACCCACCCTTGTTCGTTTTGGAAAGCATCCTTCAACTTGTGAAGGTTATCGATCGCGCAAACGTCGTCGATCGAATGTTCCGCGATCGTCGCTTTTACGGTTTCGATGTTCGTATCGGCTTCGTACCGCGGCATGTGGATCGCGACCGAGCGCAGGCTCGGATATTTCGCTTTCAGTTCCCGGAGCTTCGGCATGTTGTCTTTGCAAATGCCGCAGCTCGTCGCCCAAAAATACACCAGCGTCGGCTGGCCGTTGATCAACGATTCGACGTCAGTCTGAACGCCGCCGAGCCATTCCGTTGCGCCTTCAAACGAAGGCATTGCATCCCCTATTCGTAAAGCCATAACTTTGAGATTTCGGATGCGGGAATTGGGATTGCGGATTTTCGAGTTAACGAATCCGAATTCATAAATCCCACATCCGAATTAGACCTCCATTCGATTTTGGATTGCCGATTTTGGATTTCGCATCCAAGAATCTCGTCACAAATCCAAAATCCAAAATCTAGAATCCAAGATCCTTAGACCGTCAGGTTCGCCTGTCCCGGCGTCCAGTTGGCGGCGCACAGACCGCCGGTCTGCAGGCCCTGAAGGACGCGGAGCGTTTCGTCGACCGAGCGTCCGATGTTCAGATCGTGAACGACGGCGTACTGAAGAACTCCTTCCGGATTGATGATGAATAGGCCGCGGAGCGCGATGTTCGCATCTTCGACGAGGATGTTGTACTTCGCCGCGAGACGTCCGGCGACGTCCGACGCGAGCGGATACTGAAGCCCCTCGATACCGTTCTGATCGCGCGGCGTTTTGATCCAGGCGCGGTGCGAATGGACCGAGTCCGTCGAGATGCCGATGACTTCCGCTCCGACGCCCTGGATCTCATCAAGTCGATCCGAGAAGGCGGTCAGTTCCGTCGGGCAGACGAACGTGAAATCGAGCGGGTAGAACAAAAGGATGAGCCACTTTCCTTTGTAATCGGAAAGTTTGACGTTTTCCTTCAGCGTCTCGAGGTTCTTCGTTGACGGCAGATCGAAATCCGGCGCCGGTTGTCCGACCTTCGCGAAGGTCACTTCATTCTTGTTTTCAAACGCAGTTACAGTTGCAGTTGACATGATTACTGTTGTTATCTCCCTTGATTGTTATTGATTTAATTGTTGCCGATAGGCTATT
>JAKOSS010000609.1 GCA_029777145.1 Acidobacteriota bacterium
AAAATCGGAATAACCTGTTGAAACGCTCTTTGAGGCTCGACTCGGCAACCGCGACGAATCCTAGCGAGAGCGCTCGGCCACGAAGTCGAGTCCGGTTATATCGCTCGTAACATCGACAAGCCGCGCCGCGAATCGGTACTGCTTCTGCTCGACCGTGAGAACGTAGACCTCGCCGGCCGTTACATTTTCGAATTGAAAGTAACCGAATGCGCTGGTCGTCGTCGCACGGACTCGGCCTCCGGTATCGATGATCCGAACGCTTGCCCACGGGATTCCGACGCCGAACGGGCTCAACACTCGTCCGCTTATCGAAACTCCGGCGGCGGTCGGAGCCATTGATGAAATGGCCCACGGTGAGAATTGCGTCACTCCGGCGTATTCGACCCAGTTTTCGGTCGTGTTTCTATTTGTCACACCTTGTGGCGTCCAATTCGTGCCGTCGTTCCGCCACAACTGCAGAGACGATTCCGCATTGCCATTCAATTCAGAATCCAGGTAGTGAAGTCTGAGCGTCGCCGTGTAGCCACTGCCGCCGACCGGCGTAATGAGATAACTTCGCCCGACGCCGCCCGGAAATCCTGCCGGCGCTGTCGGACTCACGCCAACGGTTATCTCGGACGGAGCCGTTCCGCCCGTGAACAGAATCGAAGTGAATGGATTCCCAAACGCCACAGGACCGGCACAGGCCGCCAGATTCGTCCGCCTGACATTGCCAAAGACGTCGCCCGCACCGAGCCAGGCGACCTCGCACGGCACCGTCAGCGAAAAGTTTCCCGTATTTATTCGGCCCTCGATAAAGATGTTGCTTCCACTGGTTCCGTTGAAACTGGTGAAACTTCCGAGTCCGACAGTCGATGTTGGCCCGACATAAAACTGTGCGCCGGCCCAAGATCCGGTACCTGTCAGAGTTTGTGAAGCCGGTCCCGCATTCGGACTCAAGAAGCGGTTATACAAATTCGATCCGGAAACCGTTCCGTTATTCACGTAGCTGCTTCCGGTGAAATCGAAACTTACCGGCAACCCGGCGAGCGTGTTGATCGTTCCGTCGTTCCGGACGTTTCCGGCGACTGAAATTCCGGGACCGCCTAATGTAAAGACGGCTCCATCTTCGACCCGAAGTTCACCGCCTATCGGAATGTCATTTGACACAGCTGACATTCGAACCGCGCCGAACGCAATGTGGAGATTCGCGTCGAGGGTCGCGGCCGGATCCCAATAGAGAGTCGTGGTTCCGGTGGCAGGCTGAAGCATAAAGCGGCCGGGGTCGCCGGTTATGTTTCCATAGTTGAATATGTTGGCCGGTGTATTGACACTGAAAGTGCGGGTGGATGCATCCGGGGTCGTCAGGTCTAAAGTCGATCCGGCAAAGATCTGCAATTGGTTCGTGCTGAAAATAATGTCGTTGGCGAGGGAAAGACTCGTCGTTGACGGAGCATTGCCACCGATCTGCGTATTCTTCGGCGACCACGTTCCCTCGCCGATTATCCGCTGATTGCGCGATCCGCCGCCGCTGCTGTTGAATCGGAAGAATCGTACCGGCCCGACTGAGCCGTTGTTCGTGAATGTTCCGCCGTTGAAGTCGATATTGGGTGTACATGACGGGCACGCCGAATCAACATTGAGGGATCCGTTCAGCAAAACATCCGCACCGAACGTGATCGCCGTATCAGCGCTCATGATGGCACCGTTATCTACGGTAACGGGCCCCAGGGCCGCCTGCACTCCAAGAAGGCTGTCGTACACGTAGGTGTTCACCTCTCCCGAAAGGATGCGTACCGAAGGAAGAAACTGTTTGGCCGCGATCAGCCGCGCCCGGCCGCCCACGGTCGTCGGCGCGAACTGAACCAAGCCTGTTCCTATCACGCCGCGAAAACGCGAGTCGTCGCTGAAGCTGTCCAGCGACCCGTTCAGCGTTAAGGTGTTGCCCCTGACGTCCAAGACTCCGGTATTGAGAAGCGTTCCGAACCTGAAAGAGACGGGACCTGACAGCGCTGCCGACGTTCCTACATCAATGACTCCGCGTTGGAATATCCAGGTGCCGTTTCCTGAAATATTGCCCGGCTGCGGCAGATAGGTGGGAACTCCGAAGTAAAGATCGCGACCCTGGATCGTACCGAAATTCGCGAGATTGCCGTTCCCGGCCTCGATCGATCCCGGACCATTGACGCCCTGGACCTTTACGTCACGAACAGCGATCAAGCCGGTGTTGAATAACTGGTTCGCGATGACGTCCTGGGACGTGAGGTTGGCGATCGTTCCGAAGTTGAGAAGGTTAGAGGCAACGACACCGCCGTCCAGAGTACCGCTGTTGTATATGCTTTGAACCGCGGTCACCGTTCCGGTGATGCGAGCGATATTTCTTAGGTTTCGGACAGTGCCGCCGCCGCCGATATTGCAACTGTTGGCAACGTCATCAAATTGACCCGGGACCCGACTCCCCGTCCAGGTGCACGGGCATGACCATTGCCCAAAACAAGCGCACCCTTCCGGCGCGATGCACGCACCGCCGCTTCCGCCGCTGCCGGCGTTAGTCACGAATAGCGGGGTACGCGTTTTGTAGATACCACGGCCGTGAGTGACCGCGACGAGATCTCCGTTGTTCCAAAAAAGTTCATCCACGGAAACATTTGACGGTCCCTGGTTAGGAATCAACCAGGTCGTTCCGGCGTCTTCCGAAACGAAG
>JAKOSS010000610.1 GCA_029777145.1 Acidobacteriota bacterium
ACCAAGTTCCTGTATGCCGGTACCGAAACCGGCGTCTATTACTCGGCCGACGGCGGCGCGAACTGGAAGTCGCTGCGGCTCAATATGCCGGTCGTTCCGATCACCGATCTCGCGATCCAGAAACGCGACGGCGACCTCGTCGTGGCGACGCAGGGCCGGTCGTTCTATGTTCTCGACGATCTGCCGATGCTGAGCCAGATCGAAGAACTCGAAGACACCACCGTCTATCTGTTCAAGCCCGAAACGGCGTACCGGACCGTCGGTTTCGGCGGATTTCCGATACCGCCCGGCGTTCCGATCGGCGCCAATCCGTCGAGTGGCGCGGTGTTCAATTACTACCTTCGCGAGAAACCGAAGAAGGACATCACGCTCGAGATCTTCGATGAAAAAGGGAATTCGGTGCGTAAGATCGTGACGCGTGCGTCCCGCGACGGAGCGCCGTCCGGACCGCCTTCGTTCGGAGAACCGCAATTGCCGATGGAAGTCGGATTGAACAAGTTCGCATGGAACCTGCGCACGTCGAACGCCACGGGCCTGCCCGGCCTGATCATGTGGGGCGGAAGTCTTAACGGCCCGAAGGTGGTTCCCGGAAATTACATGGCAAAACTGAGCGTCGACGGCACCCCGTACACGTCCCAGCCGCTGACGATCAAGGCCGACCCGCGGCTCGCAACGACCCAGGCCGAC
Source organism: Acidobacteriota bacterium (assembly GCA_029777145.1). The sequence continues at coordinate 688 of JAKOSS010000610.1, forward strand.
TTTCAAAAGCAATACGATTTCATGATTCGGACGCGTGACAAACTGACGCAGACGCACGAATCGATCCTCGAGATCCGCGACATCCGCAAACAACTCGAAGAACTTTCGGGACGCTTGAAGGCCGATCATAAAGAACTCAAGGACAAGGCGGCATCGATCGCCAGGAAGTTGACGGCGGTTGAAGAGGAACTGATCCAAACGAAGATCAAGTCGTCGCAGGATGCGCTCAATTTTCCGATCAAACTGAACAACAAGCTGGCTGCGCTGAACTCGACCGTGGACAGCGCCGATTTTGCGCCGACGAATCAGTCGTACGTCGTGTATGACGATCTCGTGCGCCGGATCGACGCCCAGCTCGCGCTCTTCGGCGAGATCAAAACAAAGGACGTCGCCGAGTTCAATCGCATGTTCACCGAAAAGGGACTACCCGCGATTACTGTGCGAAAATAGGAAAAGGCCCGCAGAATCATCAATATTCCGTAACTTGGAGGTAAAAGTAATGGGAAATGTCATGACAATGCCGCATTTGAACACGCCCGCGACGTGCGGAACGCCGATTCAGGGTTCCTTGCGGCACTCGCTTGAATCGAAATTCAAGATGGACCTGTCGAACGTCCGCGTGCACGAAGGCAATGAGGCCGTTCATCTCGGCGTCCGCGCTTTCACGAAAGGAAACGACATTTACTTCGCGCCGGGTGAAACGCCGCCGCCGCTGGCGGCACATGAGGCCTGGCATATCGTTCAGCAGGCCGGGAATCATCCGGGCGGAAGGAACAACGACGACGAGACCGATCGCGCTCAGGCGCCGCCGTTGGCAAACGGTCTGGTTGAGGTCGCGGATCATTCGCAAGAAGTCCGTTCGAGCCGCTGACGAACAGAATTACCCAAACCCGATTCGCTGACGACGCAGACGTTGGTCGCCGTCGCGGTATGAGATTGCAGGCAATTTCCTATGTTCCCAATCGGCGACGACAACTCTGACGTTTTCACAACGCCTTACGTCAATTACGTCATCATCGCGCTCAACGTGCTCGTGTTCGTCTTCCTTCAGGGACTTGGCGGGAACGATGCATTCACTTACGCCTTCTCGCTCGTTCCGAAGGAGATCACGACCGGTGTCGATCTCGTCGGATTCCAGGAAGTCAGCCGAGGTTTCGGCGAAGTCGCGCGGATCCCGAACTACGCGACGCCGTTTCCGGTCTACTTCAATCTCCTGAGTTCGATGTTCATGCATGGCGACATCGGACATATTCTCGGAAACATGCTTTTCCTCTGGATCTTCGGCGACAACATCGAGAACCGCATCGGGCACATTCGGTTCGCGATCTTCTATCTGATCTGCGGATTCGCCGCTGCCGGCGGACAGATCCTAATGGATACCGGGTCGGTGATTCCGATGCTCGGGGCGTCAGGCGCGATCTCGGGCGTTCTCGGCGGATACATTTTGCTTTTTCCGACGAACCGCGTGCGGGTCATCATCGTCCGCTTTATGGTCCAGACCGTGCCGGCGTGGGTCGCCCTCGGACTTTGGATCGGAATGCAGGTCTTCCTCGGTTTCATGTCGTCGTCCGGCGGCGGCGGCGTCGCATACGCTGCGCACATCGGAGGATTCATCGCGGGCGTCGCTTTGATCAAGGTGTTCGCCATCGGCAAGGGATAGGAACGAATTCATGGGACTTCGCGAACGGATAATGCGCATCCTGCGGAGCAGCGATGCCCAGCGGATCAGCTTTTCGATCAACGGTTCGGCGGGGACTCCGATCGCCGTTAACGGCAGAATGCTGGCTCAGGTCGCGCAGGCGATCGAGGAAGGGACGATCACCGTTCAGTCTGGCGGAGTTGGCGACGGATGGGCAAAATACAGTGCCCGGGCGGAAGGCACGGACGCCGCGAACACGCTCTACGTCGGCACCAATAACACGGGATCGCGTGATTTTGCTGGATTGATCGTCCATGAATCGGTGCACGCGGCCTTCGACCTCTCACGCACGACGATTCCTTGGATCGACAACGAGATCGTCGCCTATATCGCGCAGGGCTACTACTATCGGAACTCCGGATACCGCACGAGCCGGATGGATCCGCTCGGAATGCCGTATCTCGGAAGGATGATCGTTGACGACATCCGGTCAGGAGGCGATGCGAGCGATTTCTGGATCGGTGAACTGCGGGCGTCGTTGCTCGCAGATCCGGTCTACCACGAATACATCCGCGGAACTTTCACCGGCGACGGCTGAATCGCGGACCGCGTTTTGCTTTTTCTCCCGATAAAATCCGATAATCCGTTTTCGACGTTAAAACGAGAATGCCGCAAGATCGTTCCGGACAGATTTCCGTTCTCAAGATTCTGCTTCACGCGGGATTCTTCGTTTCGGGTATCTCGACCGTGCTCATCGGCCAGGTGCTGCCCGTCCTTTCGACAAAATTCTCGCTCAACGACGAGCTTACGGCAAATTTCTTTCCCGCCCAGTTTGCCGGATCGCTGACCGGCACATTCCTGACGAACTGGTTCGGAAAGCGGGGCCGGTTCTTGGCGGCGAGTTACATCGGATGCGCCCTGATGGCGATCGGCGTCCTGCTCCTCAACATCGGAAGCTACGAGGTTTGCCTGCTCGGATTCGTCGTCAACGGCCTCGGAATCGGTCTGACGCTGCCGGCGATCAACATGCTCATTCTCGAACTTTCGCCCGATCGCGCGACCTCCGCGCTCAACGTCCTCAACTTCTTTTGGGGTTTCGGCGCGATCGTCAGCCAGCCGTTCGTCGATCTTCTCGGACGCGGGACGGAGATCCTCGTCCCGACCGGGCTTTTGTCGGCGATGCTGGTTCTGATCGCGATCGCCCTCGCGATGTCGCCGGCGGAAATCGAGTCGAAACCCGCGACGGCAACCGAGGACGATTCCGGTTCGTTGGTCCCGATCTGGACGACGGCCGCGGCGTGGATCATCGCCGCATTCAACTTCATCCATGTCGGCTTTGAGAGCGCGATGGGCGGCTGGCTCAAGACCTACACGCAGCGGCTTGATCCGACCGCGTCAGGACTGTTTCCACCGATCCTGATCTACTTCATCTTCTTTGTCGTCGGACGTGGCGTCGCACCGGTCGTTTTCAGATTCCTCAACGACAACCGCATGATCTTTGCCAGTCTCGGAGTGACGATCGCGGGCGTCGTTCTGTTGCTTTGGGCAACCGACGTCGGAACGCTCGGGATCGCCGCCGCGATCGCCGGATTCGGCACGTCGGCGATTTTCCCGACGAACATGTCGCGTTTCACCAAGACGTTCGGTCCGACCGCTTCGCGACGGGCAACTCCGTTCTTTGTCTGCGGAACGCTCGGCGCCGCCTGCACGACCTGGCTCGTCGGTTTGGTTTCGACGAAG
>JAKOSS010000611.1 GCA_029777145.1 Acidobacteriota bacterium
CGATGAAATCGGAGAGATGCGGCGCGGAGTCGGTCAGGATGTTCGACGCGGCGCGTTTCTCGATCCCCTCGCCGCGGACGTTGATGTAGTTGACCAGCGCCTCGTGGAGCACCGGTTCCCTGTCGCGCACTTCGTCGTAAAAGGCGTCCGCGAGGTCTTTCAGCCGGCGTGCGTCAAAAAGATCGGAAAAGCGAAATCCGGGAATTCCCAGTTCAAAATCGTGGTTATCGGAAATGGCGGTCATATAAGCGTTTGAATACGAAAAATTCAGATCAAATTGAAAAGGATAAATATAGCATCTCGCGCGTGAGACGGACAAAACGCGCCGCTCTTCCGGCGATTTCGTCGGCGGCGATTTTTTGGATCGAAAGAGGCAGACCGAAACTGACTTATGGTATAAAGTAGTTTTGCCGCGACTTTGGCACGGAGTTTCTTGATCATTTATGGAAAAGGACGAGCGTTTACTGCCCTTACCCAACAATTTACAGGTTACGCATAAGGATGAGTATCCGGTAGCGTACTCGCCGTTCTATGACGACGAGAATTTCGAGGACCGGCGTTCGATCCGTGAGTACTTCAACGTCGTTTACAAGCGTTTGCCGCTGATCCTGGCGCTGGCGATCGTCGTCACGGCAGGTGCCGCGTTTTACATGTACCGTCAGCCGTCTATTTATTCGGCGACCACGACGATGGTAATCGAGCCGCGCAAGCCGAAAGTTCAGTCAAAGGACGCGATCAACATCAACTTCGGCGGCGACGCAAATTACACAAACACCCAGCTCCAATTGCTGCAGAGTTCGGATCTCATGCGGCAGACGGTGATCAGTCTCGGGCTTCATCGGGATCCAAATCTCTTTGCCGAGCAGAATCGTGGTGTTTTGGCATCGCTGAAATCCATATTCGTTGGTGATAAGTCGAAGTCCGACTCACAGGGTTCACTGCCGGTTATCTCGGAGAGCGACGTCGATGGCGATGGCAAGACGTCCGTTCTGACTCCGGACGAGCGTGCGCTTGCGGATCGATATACTGGGATTTTCCTCGGAAATTTACGCGTTGATCCGGTGGATCGGACTAATCTTGTGACCGTAACGCTTACATCGACGAACCCTGACGTCGCCCCCAAGGTCACGGATCAACTTGCGAAAGTCTTTATCGAAAACGATCAGAAGCTCGAAACGCAGGGCGACAAGGAGACGTTTGAAGAACTGAGCAAGTCGATCGAGGAACTCAAGACAGCCATCAGCAACCAGGAAGCTGAGTTGATCAACCTTCTGCGTGACAACAATTTGCCATTGCAGGACAAAGGCGGTGATTTCCGCAATTCGGCGCTGCAGACTCTCTACACGCAATATCAGGACGCGCACAACGAGCGTCTCCGGATCGAGGCACAGTATAACGCGGCGGTAAAAGCGGCCGACGGCAGGGGTGGGATCCTGGCGGTAGTTCCTGACAATAAGGCTATCCTCGCGGCCCGCGAGCAAAATCTCAAACGTCAGGCCGATCTCGAAAAGCGAATCGAAGATCTCGATTCGAAGGTCAAGGATGCAGAAGAGCAGCGCGCGGCGCTCCTCGAGAAATACACCGAAGAATACTCGAAGGTTAAAGAGATCACGGCCAGGATCGAGACGCTCGAACAGCAGAAGATCGACCTTCAAAAAGAGACGACCAAGAAGATCGAAGACGAAGGTTCGAAGTTGGTAAGGAACGCGGAAAAAGAGGTGGTGTCAGGACTGAAGGCCCAGGTTGAAACCCTCAACCGCCGTGAGGCACAACTCTACGACGGCTATAAGCAGGAAGAGCAACGCGCGAACATCGAAGGTCAGGCCGAAACCAAGCTGACAACTCTCAAGCGCGAGATTGAGACGAACCGCGGTTTGCTCGACACATACACCCAGCGTCAAAAAGAACAGGAACTTGCGCTGAGCAGCAACCGTCCCGACAATATCAAGATCACCGGTTCGGCGGTGAAGCCGAACTCGCCCATCGGCCCGCAGCGCAACCGTAACATTCTTGTCGCCTTTCTCGTTTCCCTCGCAGCCGGAATCGGACTCGCGTTCCTGCTCGATTATCTCGACGACTCGATTCGCACATCCGACGACATCGGACGCCATCTCGGATTGCCGACGCTCGCGCTGATCCCGCACCAGTCGCCGGACAAACGCCGTCTCGCGCTGAACGCGAAGGCGAACGCCGCCGGTGCTTCCACGGCACTGATCACGCTTGAAGATACGCGTTCGGCGATGGCCGAGGCGTACCGGCATCTGCGAACGTCGCTCTTGTTCTCGTCCGCGGGCAAACCGCCGCAGACGATGCTCGTGACTTCGTCGCAGCCGGCTGAAGGAAAAACGACGACCGCGATCAATACGGCGATCACGCTCGCGCAGGCCGGCGCCGAGGTCGTGCTTATCGACTGCGACCTCCGACGTCCGCGGCTGCACAACCATTTTGAACTGCCCAATTCGAGCGGTCTGACGAATTATTTGTCAGGCGAACGCAATCCCGAGCTGCTGTTGCGGACGTTCACGAATCTGCCGAACTTGAAGATCATTACGAGCGGCCCGATCCCGCCGAATCCGGCGGAACTTTTGAGTTCGACCGAGATGAAGAACCTGCTTCAGTTTCTCCGCGGAAACTTCAAGCACGTGATCATCGATTCGCCGCCGGCGATTTCATTCACCGACGCGGCGATCCTTTCGACGCTCGTCGACGGGGTCATTCTGGTCGCGATGGCCGGAAAGAGCTCGATCCACCTGATGCGCCGCTTCAAGCAACGGCTGTCGAATTTGGGTGCGAGGATCTATGGCGTCGTGTTGAACGGAATCAAGTCAGATTCGGTGGAATACGGCTACTACGGCTACGATCATGCTTACAACTATTACGCGATGCATGACGACGAATCGACTCCGTTGATGGAAGAGATCGAAACGTCGCGTTCTGCGGATCGATGATTTGATCGCTGGTTTTCGTTTCTGAGGCTGCCCGACTGCGAGGCGGCCTTTTTACTTGGCGGACAAAAATTCTGCGAGGGCGGCTTCCCAGTGCCTCAGCGGCTCGAGCCCGAGACGTTCACTGAACAAACATGCCAATTTTGAACTGGCGGGCCGCGGCGCGGGGCGCTTGAGGCTGTCGGCGGAAGCCGGGATCAACAGGCCGGGATCGGCTCCGATCAGTTCGCAAGCCTTTTCGGCGAATCCGGCATAGCTTGTACCTTCGCCGGAATTCGTAACGTGAAAAATACACGGCAGATCGAGTTCGGCGAGATCGCGCAGACGCCGCGCGAGGTCATCAGCGAAAGTCGGTGTTCCGTAAGAATCGAAGATCGCTTTGATCGATCTTCCATCGCGGAGAAGATCGCCGAGAACGCTCAGGAAATTCGTCCCGCCGTGGCCGTAGATCCAGCCCGAACGAACGACGATCGCGCTTGCGTATGCGCGTCGGGCGCGCTCCTCGCCTTCGAGTTTGGCCCGCGCGTAAACTCCCTGCGGATTCGGCGTGTCGTGTTGATTGTAGAAGCCGCTCTTTGTTCCGTCGAAGACATAATCGGTCGAGATCGTCACCAATCGTGAGCCGATGTCGCGCGATGCGAGTGCAAGATTTTCGACGCCGGTGGCGTTCGCGGCGTAGCATTTTTCCGGATTCGACTCACTGCCGTCAACGTCGGTGAACGCCGCACAATTGAGGACTGCCTCGAACCGCTCAGATCGGAAGGCGGCCAGCACCGCGTCTCGATCGGCGATATCGAGCTCCTGACGCGTCAGCGCGACAACCTCGTCGCCGATCGATCGGCAATATTTTGCGGCGGCGCGCGCGACCATCCCGTTCGCGCCGGTGATCAGAACCTTCACTCCCCAACTCCCTCGACCGGTAATTCCTCCCGCTCACGCAGGCGGTACTGACATCCCCAACTTCCTAAACTTACTCAACTTCCCCAACTGACCCGCCCGCTCACGCAGGCGGTACTGACATCCCCAACTTCCCAAACTTCCCTAACTTCCCCAACTTTCCAAACTTACTCAACTTCCCTAACTTCCCAAACTTCCCAACCGTTGAGAGTACATCTCGCGGTAATAATCGCGATAAGCGCCGTTGCGGATGCGTTCGACCCAGTCCTGATTGTTCCGGTACCAGTCGATCGTCGCCGCGAGTCCGACTTCCCACGTCGTTGCCGGCTTCCAGCCGAGTTCATTCTCAACCAACGTCGCGTCGATCGCGTACCGCCGATCATGGCCGAGCCGGTCCTCGACGTAGCGGATCAGCGAATGCGGTTTGCCCAGCGCATCCAGGATCGACGTAACAACTTCGAGATTGCGGCGTTCGTTGCGCGCTCCGACGTTGTAATGAACGCCCGATACGCCGCGTTCGTACGCGAGCAGGATCGCCCGCGCGTGATCGTCAACGTAGATCCAGTCGCGGACGTTCATCCCGTCGCCGTAAACCGGCAAAGGCTCGTCGCGCATCGCGTTCGCGATCATCAGCGGGATCAGTTTTTCGGGGAATTGGCGCGGCCCGTAGTTGTTGCCGCAACGCGTGATCACGGTGTCGAGACCGAACGTCTCGCGCGCCGCTCTGACGAAGTGTTCGGCGGCCGCCTTCGAGGCCGCGTAGGGCGAGTTCGGTAGCAGCGGCGAATCTTCACGGAAGAACGCCGAATCGTCTTCGGGAAGCGATCCCATCACCTCGTCGGTCGAAACCTGAACGAACCGGCCGACATTCTTCGCGCGGGCGCAATCGAGCAGAACCTGCGTTCCGAGTACGTTTGTCGTGACGAACTCGCTGGCCGATGTGATCGAGCGATCGACGTGCGATTCGGCGGCAAAATTGAAGATTGCGTCTGCGCTCTCGGGAAGCGCGTCAAGGACGGCGTCTTTATCGCGGATATCGCCTTTGACGAATCGATGGCGCGCCGGATCCGCATCCTTGAGATTCTCAAGATTCCCGGCGTATGTGAGCGCGTCGAAATCGATGATCGAAACGTCGGGCCGCTCGCGCAAGACGAGATGGACGAAGGCCGATCCGATAAATCCGGCTCCTCCGGTAACGAAAAACACTTTCATACTGAGTCGTTTGAAACCGTCACTTATCGAGCAGACGCATCTCGCGCAGAACGAGATCGGCGTAAGCCTTCGGCGTATCGATATTTCGCAGGATCACCTTGCCGCCGTCCTCACTTGCGTTGTCGATGACGAGATTGCCGAAGCCGAGCAGACGCTGCGGGATCGTCGATGTAATCGAGACGTCCTGGATCGAGCGCAACGGAATGCTCCGTGAATTCTGGAAAATGAAACCCTCGTCGATCTCGATCTTCGAGTCCGTCAATTTGTATTTCACCATCCGATTGCGAAAGTGATGATAGGCCGGGATCAGAAACAGCGCGAGTCCGAGCGGGATCGCGATCCACGTTGGGATCGACGGCAGAAAAACGCTGAAAAATGCGACCAGAAGCAAGGCACCGATGGCGGCCAGTCCGTAGCCCGCTTTGACGAATTTGAGCGTCGGCGATATCGAGAACACCTCAGATTCCTCGATCTCGACACGCATCGCATCGCGGGACTGCTTCGGTGCGACGCGCGTTTCTTCCTCCGACTCAAACTTGTTTCCGCACTTCTGGCAGAAAACCGCGTCGTCGGCATTTTCCTTTCCGCACTTGTTACAAAACATAGGCATCCTCGCGTTGCCAAAATCATAACTCACTTGCGCATGAAAAAAAACGCGGCCGGAACGCTCCGGCCGCAGGTGTTTTTCAGACACGAGGAGAAGAAGTTTTAGTCGATCATTGATTTACCAACCGCATGCGTCCATCCGGCAGCCGGATCGCGAGCGCGTCCGGTTCGTAGATCGTCAACGGTTTCGTTTCCTTCTGTTCCAGCTTTTCCGCCATCTGATTCGTCACGCGTTTTACCGAGTTCCGGAGGTAGCTTGGATTCGAGATCGAGTTGTAACGGGCGGTGATCCGGCGGACGTACTCCTGTGTCTCGCGGTACGGCGGAACCTGATTGCCGTACTTCCATACGGCGCCTTCACCGGCGTTGTAGCCGGCGAGTGCCAGGACGACGTCGCCGTTGAACGCATCGAGCAACCAGCGCATGTACTTGATGCCGGCGTCGATGTTCTGCCGCGGATCGTAAATGTCGGTGACGCCGAACCGCCGGGCGGTTCCGGGCATCAGCTGCATCAGTCCGCTGGCACCCTTGTACGACGTCGCACGGACCTTGAACGACGATTCCTGGTGCATCTGCGAATAGATCAGCAACGGATCGATCCCGTACCGGCGCGATGATTCAACGATGTACGAATCGTACAGCAAGTTCCCGGTCGTGAATCCGCTAAGATTCTTGCTCCCGCCCATCACCAGTTTGTAGCTCGGAATTTTGGACCCGAGACCGTCCTGAACGGACATCGTCTGTCCGGTCTTCTGAACCAGACTTTGTCGTTTGTTTTTCTTGCCCTTGACCTTGGCGACAACCGCGGGAGTTGCGGCGACCGTCGGTTTGACGATCGTGACTCCACCTGAAACGTCGAAGTTGTCGAATACGCGTGAGCGGGATTGTGCAAACGCCGTAATTGTTAGCATTGAGAAGACGGCACTTGCGAGAAGGATTCTTTGCATAAGTGTTTTGAAGTTACCCTGAAGTTTGAGGCGGTGCGGAGCTGGCCCGGTTTACGAGCCACTACAATTAATAGAAAATCCGAATCCGACACTTGTTCCACAAAGTTGTACAATGTTCAACAATTTATGTCGGCGAATTTTCGCGCCCGCCTGCCAAGAGGTCAAGGTTGCAAGATGCCTTTTTTTTCAGTATATTAGGGCAAATAATTTTTCAAGGGCCCCAATGTCAAAAAAACCCCCCAAGAATCAGGTTTTATCAAATGATCGTCTCTTCGTTATAGAAGGTAAGAATGATTACCTAATTATTGGTTTGGTACTCTTGCTGCTGGCCTTCTTCCTCTTCGGAAGTTTCTTTTTCCGCTAAATCCGTCTCCATTCTTTTCCCGCGTCGGTTCCCGAGTTATTCTTAGGCGATGCTCTATTTGTCGCAGGTTTTGGGAAGTCCGATATTCGACGCCGACGGCGAACGGATCGCGACGATCCGTGACGTGATCGTGCGTTACGGCGAGGAAGACTATCCGCCCGTTGTCGGCGTGGTGGCGCGATACCGGCGTCGGCTTTTCTTCATGCCGCGCAGAAACATCTCGACGCTCGGCGAGCACGGCGCGAAAATGAACTCCGGAGTTCTCGATCTTCGTCCGTTTACCCGCCGGACGGGCGAGGTCCTGCTAAACAAAGACGTCCTCGACAACCAACTCATCGATGTTGACGGCAAACGCGTCGTACGCGTCAACGACGTCCTGATAATTCAGGTCGCCGATTCATGGCGCGTGAGCGGTGCCGACGTCTCGCTTCAGGGATTTCTTCGACGGCTCCTGCCGAAGGGTTTTTACGGGAGCTCGAAGGCGGTTGAGGTCATCGATTGGGCCGACGTCGGTTATCTCGCGACCGATTCAGCTTCGGCGACCGTGAAGCTAAAGTCCTCGAAAGACAAGCTTTCGCGGCTTCATCCCGTTGAGATCGCCCAGCTTGCCGAAGCTCTTTCGCCGATCCACCGGACTGAAATCGTGGAATCGCTCGACGACGAGATCGCGGCCGATATTCTCGAGGAGATGTCGACCGAGAATCAGGCGCGTATTCTCGAAGAGATGGAGAAAGAACGCGCGGCGGACATTCTCGAGGAGATGTCACCGGACGACGCCGTCGACGTGCTCGGTGAAATGAACGACGAAAAGGCGCAGGAACTTTTCGACCTCATGGAAGACGACGAAAAGGCCGACGTCGCCGAACTCATGTCGTTCGCTCATGACACGGCCGGCGGCCTGATGACGACCGAGTTTGTCGCGTTCCCGAAATCGCTGACGGTCGCCCAGGCGATCGCGCGTCTCCGCGACATGGCCGAGACGCCGAACATGATCTATTACATTTACGTCGTCGAGGAAGAAGGCTCCTGGAAACTCTGCGGACTGATCTCGCTTCGCGGGCTCATCCTCGCGGATCCGACGCTCTCGCTGGCGGAAGTCATGCGTGAACAGTTTCAGTTTGCGCACCCGAACGACGATGCCGACGAAGCGGCCCAAAAGATCGCCGAATACAACCTGCTTGCGCTTCCGGTTATCGATGACGAAGGCGACATCGCCGGGATCGTGACAGTCGATGATGCGATGGAAATCTTGCTTCCGAAGAACCTCGACCGGCGGCTGCCGAGACTGTTTGGTTGAGGTCCTGCGGCCGATTCCATGATTCCAACAGCCTGCGGCCGATTCCATGATTCCAACAGCCTGCGGCCGATTCCATGATTCCAACAGCCCGCGGCCGATTCCATGATTCCAACAG
>JAKOSS010000612.1 GCA_029777145.1 Acidobacteriota bacterium
GCCGCGCCGGAGTTCGATGTCGAGATCGAGATCGTCGGAACGTCGATCTTCGGAAACCGGTCAACGCCGATCGAAAAGAAACTGAACCCGCCGACGACGGTCAGGAACATCACGATGACCGATGCAAAAACCGGTCTGTGAACGCAAATTTCAGCTAACCACTGCATAGAAATTTGGGATTTCGGATTTCGGATTTGGGATTGGTCCCGGATTTACGGCAAATCCGAAATCCCACATCCCGCATCCCAAATCAGGTTGTGACTTTCGCCCCGGCGTACAACTGCGCCAAATTGCTCGTCGCGACGGTCTCGTCCGCCTCGACGCCGTTCAGGATCCGCGTCATTCCGTTCTCTTCGTCGCCGATCTGCACCGTCCGTTGCTGCGCGATGCCGTCGACGATGACGTAAACCCGAGTGCTCTGCGTGCTTTGATCGCGTTGGACGGCTTCTTTGGGGACGAACACCCCGACGGTGCCGCCGTCGCGCGTGATCTTCGCCTCGACGAACATTCCGGCGCGCAGTGAATTCGAAGCGTTCTCGATCTCCGCCTCGACGATCGCCGACCGCGAGTTCGGATCGATCGACGGATTGACCGCCGTTACCGTTCCGGCGAAATTGCGGTCCTTGTACGCGTCGACCGTGAGCGACACGCCGCGGCCGATGACGACGAACGGAACGTCAGCCTCGGCGATCTGGATCTGCGCCTTGATCGGGTTCGTGCGGAGCAGTTTGACGACGATCGACGAGGTCGAAACGAATTCTCCGACGGACGTCGGGCGTTCGGCGACGAATCCCGAAAACGGCGCGACGACGACCGTGTCGGAAACGTTCTTTTCGGCGCTTTCGACATCGAGCTTTGCCGAATCGACGGCGATCTCGGCGGTCTTGATCGCCTGATTGTTCTGTTTCGCGGAATTTACCGCGATCTCGAGCTGCTGTTTCGCGTTGGCGGCCCTTGAACGCGCCGTGTCGCGCGCCGTCCGGAATTGCTCGTAGGTGATCATCGCGACGTCGCCGGTCTCGACGAGTTCGCGATAACGCTGTTCATTCGCTTCGGCCTGCCGCAATTCCGTCTGTGCCTGGTCATAATTTGCGGCCGCGGCGCGGACTTCCGGGATGAGACTCGAATCGAACTTCCCGTTGGGCCCGAGACCGAGTTTCACTTCGGCCTGGCGAACGCCGGCGATCGCCTGCGCGAGCTTCGATTTCGCCTGCGCCAAAGCGATCCGCGCGTCACGGTCGTCGATCTTCGCGATCACCGCTCCCTGGCGCACGAACTGTCCGACGTTCGCCGAGACGCTGACGATCTTGCCCGACGCTTTCGGCGCGACGTCCGAAGTTTCGTCGGCGATCAGCGTTCCGGTCGTCGGAATGAAGCTCGGAAGATTCCTCGAAATCGCCTTTGAAACCGAAACCTGAATGACCTCGGAATCAGTCTTCAGGTCCGGGTTCTCCGCGTTCGCCGACTTTGACGACGTACGGCTGCATGAAGAAAAAAATAGCGTCGAGATCAGTACGGGAAAAAGTATCCCGAAGATTCGACCGCGTTGAAATAAAGACATATATGTGAAACTTAACCCGTAAGTGTCCTTCGGAAGTTCCGTCGGCAAATTAAGAAAGCCATTCCGCATCGGAAGCGCCGGTCATTCGATCTGTCTTGCATCAAATTCGATTGTCTGGGGGCGATTTCGACCCGCACCGTCGGCCCGTTGCGTTGCTTGGAAAGCTAGACAAAGCAATTCGCGGATCGGTTACAGAAAGTTGCTCGCCGGGTGCGTTGCGGATGTAACCATTTTACAGGTTTTCGTGTCTAAGCCAACGGAACGAGATTTCGTTTTTTGAAAATTGTGCATCGTACGCTTTAGAATCGCATGGTGGCAACGCCGGTCGGCGTTACCCTCGAAAAGCGATTGGCGGACGATTACGGGACAATGAGCGAGATCGATCTCGCCCGGCAGGCTGCCGGCGGCGATGAATCGGCGTTTGCCGAGATCGTGAAACGCTACAGTCCGCGGGTCTTCAGTTACTCGGCGCGGTTCTTCAAGAGGTACGATCTTGTCGAAGAGGCCGCTCAAGAGGTGTTCCTGAAGGCCTACACCCAGTTGGCGAACTACGAGGGACGAGGTTCGCTCGAAGGCTGGATGACGCGGATCACCGTGACGACGTGCATCAACATCCTTCGCTCGACGAAGCCGCAGTCGGAACTGACGGTCTCGGAACTGAGCGACGACGAGTCGGAATGGCTCGAGGAGCGGTTGATGAGCGCCGCGTCGCTTGACCAGCAGACGCATGAGGACAAGCTGATCGCGGCCGATCTCGTGTGGCGTGTGCTTGAAACGCTCCCGCCCGAGGAATCGTTCCTCATCCAGATGCTGGAAGGCGAGGGAGCAACGGTCAAAGAAGTCGCCCGGATGACCGGTTGGAGCGAGGCGAAGATCAAGACGAAGGCGTTCAGGGTAAGGCGCCGGATGCGCGAGTCGATCCAGAAATTGCTGAATGCGAAGGACGGAAAACTGCGCAAGGGTTGAGTAGAATATGAGAGTGGTTCATGTAACCGAAATTATCGATCGAAAAGGGCTCGAGGCGCTCGCGGATGCGGAGCGCGAAATGATCGAGGTCCACGCGGCGGAATGCGCCGATTGCGCGGATGCGCTGTTTGCCGCGCGATTCGCCCGGGGCATGCTCCGCAGTCACTCGGAAAACGTGAATGCGGCGCCGCCGGCGTTTTTTGAGACACGGGTTCTGGCGGCGATCCGCGAAAAAAACGCGGAGAAGGCACCGTTCTGGTCGTTCAGAAGATGGTGGCAGGCGTCGTACGGAATGGTCAGCGCAATGGTTTTGATCGCCGCTGTTCTCGGAATGCTGACGCTGTTTGCGCCGGCGTCGAGCGATCAGGCCGATATGTCGAACTACTCGATCTATTCGACCGAGGCCGACATTCTGAATCAGCGTTCGGCACGAGATCTTTCGCGCGAACAGTTGCTTGAAGTGATCTACAGCGGCAAGAAGGATCAGGGGAAACGATAATGAACACCGAGAACAAAAGTAAGTGGCAGTTGCGACTCGCGACCCTCAGCATCTTTTTGATCGGGTTCGTCGCCGGAGCCTTCGCGCTGAATGCGTTCAACCTGTGGTTTGGGGCGAGCAAAGGCCCGTCGCGTCGCGAGAAATACGAGACGGTTTTCAATGGCCTCGGATTGACCGAAGAGCAAAAGACCGGAGTCGAGAAGATCTTCGCCGACACGCGCGAGAACATCCAGAAAATGCGTCAGGAATCGGAGCCGCGCCTCCAGGAGATCCGGGCGCAGAGCGACGAAAGACTTCAGAAATTGTTGACACCGGATCAGTGGGCGACGTTCCAGCGCGAACGCGACAAGATCCGCGAGGCCGACAAACCCGCTTCGACGCCGAAACCGCTGGATCTAAAGTAACAAAGGGTAAAAGGGGAAAACGGGAAAAGGGAAAAGTTAAAAGTAGAAAGTAAAAAGGCGAAAAGTTCTGTAGACTTTTCGCCTTTTTTACTTTCTACTTTTCCCTTTTTACTTGACCGGATTTCCGTCCGAATCGAGAAAGCGGATCGACGATCCGATTCCTTCGATCTCGCGGAGCCGCGGTTCGATCACCGTGCGGTCGCCGACGATCAGGATCGACATCTTGTCGGGCGTCAGGTACTTCTTCGCCACCCGGTTGACGTCGTCCAGCGTGACCGCGTTGATGTTTCGGATGTAATCGTTGAAATACGAATCCGAAAGACCGTAGGTCACGAGGTTCGTCAGCTGGTTCGAGATCTGTCCGACCGTTTCGAATCCCTGCGGATAGCGGCGGATGATACTCTGCTTGTTGTATTCGAGCTCGTCCGGAGTGACCGGGATCGCACCGCGGATGCCGTTCAGTTCTTTCATGAACTCGATCACCGACTCCTTCGTGACGGCAGTCTGGACGTCGGCCGACGCCTCGAACGGTCCCGGACCGCGCCGGTATGACCAGCTCGTCCGCGCTCCGTACGTGTAACCCTTCTTCTCGCGAAGATTGAGATTGACGCGCGCCGAGAACTGCCCGCCGAGGATCGAATTCATCACCAGCAACGGGAAGTAATCCGGATTGTCACGCGAGACGCCGACCTGACCGATGCTCAGCACAGACTGCGCCGCGCCCGGTTTGTCGACGACGTA
>JAKOSS010000060.1 GCA_029777145.1 Acidobacteriota bacterium
CCCAACCCGTCGGCGATCATGCCGAAGTTATGAATGAAGGCGATCGAGGCCATTCCGCAGAGAATACCCCAAAAGGCGCCGGCCGCAGTCGATCTCCGGAACAGGAACGCGAGTGCAAATACCCCGAGGACCGATCCGTAAAAGAATGAACCGAAACGATTTATGACTTCGATAAGTGATCCGAGGTTTGACGAATAAACGGCGACAACGCAGGCGAATATTCCCCAAAACAGTGTCGACAGCTTTCCAATGAGCAGATATTGCTTGTCGGTCGCGTCTGAATTGACGAGCCGCCGGTAAAAGTCGATCGTCGTTGCCGTCGCGAGCGCGTTGAGCTCAGCCGAAATAGTCGACATTGCCGCTGCGAAGATCGCGGCGATGATCAGTCCGACGACGCCGATCGGCATGTACGTCAGAACGAATGTCGGAAAGACGTAATTCACGTCTGAAAAATCGACGTCCTTCGCATCTTTTCCCTCTTCTGACGCGATCTGCGATTTTACGAGCCCGATCGCCTCTTTCCGCGAGTCGTTGAATTCCTTGTTGGATTCGAGAAAATTCGCCCGCGACTCTTGCGTGCCCGACTCGACGAACTCAACGGCCGTTTCCCGACGACGCTCGAACGCCTGATTGTAACGCGACTCGACTTCCTTGAATTGCTCGGTCTGAGCCGCCTTCTGCACCGAAGGTGTCTGCTGAAAGACGATCGGCGGCGCCTGGAACTGATAGAAAACAAAGACCATGACGCCGACGAGCAGGATCACGAACTGGATCGGGATCTTCAAGAATGCGGACATCAGCAGCGACGTCCTTCCCTCGTCGACCGATCTCGCCGTCAGGAAACGCTGAACCTGGCTTTGGTCGCAACCGAAATAGGACAAGGCGAGAAACGCGCCGCCGATCAATCCCGACCAGAATGTGTAAGTCTCCGTGAAATCGACCTTGAAATCGACCGTATTGAGCTTGCCGACGGCGCCCGCGAGACGAAGTCCGTCGGGCAGGCTGACGTGATCCGGAAAATTCCCGACGATGATGAACAGGCAGACGGCGAGACCGAAAAAGATCACGAACATCTGCTTTACATCCGTCCACGTGACCGCCTGAACGCCGCCGAACATCGTGTAAACCGTGGTCGTCAGGCCGATCGCGAAGATCGTCACGATCAGATTCCAGCCGAGAACGAGCGACAGGATGATCGACGGTGCCGCGATCACGACGCCGAGCGCGAGTCCGCGCGAGATCACGAAAAAGAAGCTCGTCAGCGTCCGGACCCGGACGTCGAAACGCTGTTCGAGGTATTCGTAAGCTGTGTAAACGTTGGCGTTATGGAAGAATTTGACGACCGTGACGCAGATGATGACCATCGCGATCGGAAGTCCGAAATAGAACTGGATGAAGCGCATTCCGTCGGAATACGCCTGGCCGGTGGTTCCGACCAAAGTGATCGCCGACATTTGCGTCGCCATCACCGACAATCCGACGGCCCACCACGGCAAGCTCTTGTTGGCAAGGAAATATCCCTGCACGCTCTTGCTGTGCTTCGTCATTCTGATCCCGTCAAAGATCATGAATGAGAGATAGCCGACGACGACTGCCCAATCGAGCCAAGACATACGCATTTGGGATTGGGGATTTGGGATTTTGGATTTGCCGAGGGGTTTGGGTCCCTCGGCGATCCGAAATCACAAATCCCGCATCCGAAATCAAGAAAAGTATTTACTGAATCCCCAGAGCAATAGGATGACCACGACCAAGGTGAGTATCACGCCTGCATAGACGCGATACCACCACGAGTCGGGTTTGTCCTTAACTTCGTTATCCATCTCGTTTAGAAGATAAATTTGAAGCCGATCTGAGCGTTCCGGGCGTCAAGCGACGTCACCGGGCGATTATTGACCGTCGGCAGCGCCTGCGTCGGATTACCGAGCGCATCCGTCGTCACGGTCAGACTGTTGATCTGGTAAATACTGTTGATGTTGAACACGTTCAGGAACTCGGCAAAAGCCTCGATCTTGAAGCGCTCGTTGATATTGAAAAACCGCGAGTACTTGAGATCAACGTTGAACTGGCGCGGCGTCGTTCCGGAATTCCGGGTAATGCCAACCGGATTGTCCGAGCCGGTAAATCCGTCCAGATTGATATCCGTCGCCGCGACGATGTTGTATCTTTCGCCGCTGTTCGCCGTCATGATGAATCCGAGCTGATTGTTGTTGACCAGATATCGGAGCGCCTTGTTCTCAAAATTGAACTGCGGGCGTCCGACAAAACTCATCACGAACGTGTGCCGTTGATCGGCAAGCGACGGCCCGAAATCGCGCTTGCGGTTCGTCGGATCCTGAACGACGAGTCCGCCGCTCTGCGTCGCCACGAGATTCTGCTCCGGGGCGTCGTCTTCCGACTTCGACAGCGTGTAGTTCAAGCTGAACTGGTAGCCTTTCGAGAACCGTTTCGACAACTGGAGAGTCATCGCGTTGTAGCGCGACGTTCCCGCGGCCTCGGCCATCAGGATGTTGTTGAACCGCGGATCAAGGCGCGTCGCCGCGCTGACCGTGTTGCTGAAGATCGGACGTCCGTCGGCGAGTGCGCCCGTCGGATTGATGCGGTTGATGTTCCGATAGAGCGGAATATGGCGTCCGCCCGACGAAATGTAACCGATCGTCAACGAAAGATCCTTCGTCAGCGCCTGTTCCAACTGGGCGTTCATGTGGATCGCGTACATGTTCTCAAAGTCCGACGCGATCGTCTCAATACTCTGGACCGGAAGCGACGAACCCGCCGGCAACGATCCGAGCGTGTCCGGGAATGCGGGCGAACCCGCCGTTGCCGGAGCGAACGTAAAGTTGAAAAGCCGCGGGCTTCCGTTGTTCAAGAGCGCGCGCTGGTAGAAATCAAGGTAGACCGTATCGTAGTAGATACCGGCGCTCGCCCTGATGACCGTCGGCAAATTGCCTTCGCGCGCGGCGTACACAACGCCGAGACGCGGAGCAAAATTGTTCTTGTCGACGTTGAACTTCTGCGATGCCGAAAACGGTGAATCGGCAAAGGCATCAGGAACGTCGTAAAGGTCGTAACGGACGCCGTAGTTGATCTTCAAGTGGCGTGTCGCCTTCCAATCGTCCTGCGCGAAGAAATTGTAGAACGTCGTTTGGTAATCGATGTCCGGATTGCCGAACGCCTCAACGTAATTCGTGTAGCAGCGCGACACGCTGACCGAACCCGAACACGTATTACCGGTCTGAAGAACACCGGTCTTCGCCGATAGCCAGTTCGCGATCGACGCAAACGTGTAACGGGCGAACTGGTTGGAACGACGGGTGTCGTCGATGCGGTTCATACCGCCGCCGAACTTGATCACATGGTCGCCGCGCGTCCAGGTCAGGTTGTCCTGGAACTGGTTTGTGACCTGTAGCGGCGCGATCGTGTCGTCATTCTCCGGAGCGCCGAAGTTCGCGACGCCGGTGATAACGATACTTATCCCGCTCCCTGAATTGCTGTTTGCGACGTTTCGCGAGTCGCGCTTGGCGTACTGGTAGCGGAACTCATTGAGCACTGTCGGGGAGATGATCGATGCCAGCTGGAGTCCGACGGAATATGACTTGTCGTCGAAATCGATCGAACGCTGAAGCGTATTCAAACCGCCGCCGATGTTGTTCGGCGAAAGATTCTTGAAGTAGTTGAAACGGCCGGTGAGCCGGTTCGAGCTGTTGATCTGAGCGTCGGTCCTGAAGATGAAGAAGTTGACCTTCTGGGACGCCGGAATCGCGCTCGGAAACGCATCGGCAGGAACGCCGTTCGCGGTCAGGAGAGCCTTGTTCGCATCGCTGATCGTCAGTGCGCGTGCCGGTTCACCCGCGAGGTCGCGTTTGACCCACTCGTAACCCGTGTAAAACTGCCAGCGGTCCTTGATGATCGGTCCGCCGATGGCGCCCGTCACATTGTCGACCTTTGTTTCCGGCTTGACCGCCGTCGGCGACAGGTTGAACGTTCTTGACGACATCGATGTCCGGCGGAAGCGATAGCTCGCGGAACCATGAAAACCATTCGTTCCCGAAGGCGTAACGGCGTTCATGATCAATCCCGGCGTATTTCCGAACTCGGCCGCGAATCCGTTGGTTACAAGCTGAACCTCGGCAACGAACGTATCGGAGATCGGCATCAGCCGGATGCCGCCGCGGTCGGCCTGGGTGTTGTTGTTTCCGTCGAGCTGATAGTTCGTCCGGCGCGTGTAACCGTTGGCATTGATGCGCGGGACGCCGAACTCGACGTTCGGACGGCCGGTAACGTTCGCCTGAAGAAGCGCGAAGTTGTACGGGTTGCGCGAAACGAGCGGAAGATTCTGGACCTCGCGCGTGTTCATAACGCGTCCGACGTCAATCTTTCCGGGATCCGCAATCGGCGCATCCGACGTGATCGTGATCGTCTCATTCACGCCACCGGGCGTCAGGGTGACGTTTACTGTCGCCGTCTGACCGGTGGTCAACGTCACGCCTTCCTGGATGAACTTCTTGAAATTGGCCGATTCCACGGTCACGCGGTAGGTTCCGAGCGGGAGCAGCGGAATACGGTACAAGCCATTCGAATCCGTATTCACCGTTCGCGAAGCACCGGTGCCGGTATTGACCACGGTCACGCTGGCATTCGGCACAGCGGCCGCGTTCTGGTCGGTGATAGTTCCTTCGATCTGGCCGTTCAGCGCCTGCGACTGGGCAAACGCCGTAACCGTCGCGAATACGGTCAATGCCAATGACAACACGAAGAACTTAAACGCTTTAGGGTAAAACACATCCTTCAACATCAGAGCAATCTCCTTCTTGTTTTTTGAATTGTACTGGAAGAAATCGTTAAACGAATATACCAACAATTTTACGCAAACGTAACCCGGGAAGTTACAAAATATCTCACATTTTTTTGCGGTGTCACCGACCTTTGTTTTCAACTGCGATGAAAACCGCGTTCGATGTCTTCCATCGTCAGACGGAGAATGACCGGACGTCCGTGCGGGCAGGTTGTCGGCGACGACGTGAACAAAAGGCGATCAATTAGCCATTGCATTTTCTCCATCGTCAACGGCATGTTGATCTTCACCGCCGCTTTGCATGCGAGGCTGGCCGCGACGTCTTCGCGAATGGTCGCCCGGGCGGCGCCGCGTTTCTCGGCGTCGATCGTGTCGAGGATCTCCGCAAGCAGATTCGCCGCGTCGGCGGGCGCGACATCGACCGGAACCGCCTTTACCGCGACCGTGCGCCCCGAAAGTCTCGAAAGATCGAATCCGCATCGCTCCAATTCTCCGGAAACGAGATCAAACGCCGCCGACTGTGCGGGCGTCAGGTCGAACGTCGCCGGGATCAGCATGCGCTGCGACTCGGTGGGACGCGATTCTTCCCGTCGGCGAAACTTGTCGAAGAGGATCCGCTCGTGCGCGACGTGCTGATCGATCAGAAGCAATCCCTGATCATCGACGGCGATGATGAAACTTTCATGCAGCTGTCCGACCGGGCGGATCCTGGAAGCCGCAACCTCCTTGACCTCAACGCTTTTCACCGCCTTCAGCGCCGGATCGGCAGGCAGCGTCATTGGGGATGCGGGATTCGGGAATTCGGATGTGGGATGCGGGAATTCGGATGTGGGATTTGGGAATTCGGATGTGGGATGTGGGATGTGGGATGTCGGATTCTGGATTTGGGAATCGGGATTGGGGAATTCGGATGTGAGTTCATTCCCGATGATCGACTCCGGGTCGTCCGAAACGGCGGTCGCGGTCGCTGCGATCGGAATCTCGCCAGTTTCGGGGATCGTGAATTCGATTCGCGTTTGTTCCGGCGCCGGTTCGCGCTCGAGCGGTTCCCGACGAAACTCGGACCACCGGTCCGAACGCCGGGACGCTATACCGACCGAGGCCAGTGATTCCCGAATTGCCTCCGCTATAACCTCTTTCACGGCTTCGGCGCGGCGGAAACGGACCTCGGTCTTTGCAGGATGGACGTTCACGTCAACTTCTTCGAGCGGAATATCAAGAAAAAGGAACGCGACCGGATAGACGCCGTGCGGCAGGATCGACCGAAATCCTTCGCTCAGCCCGGCACCGACGAGCCGGTCGCGAACGAATCGCCCGTTGATAAAGAAGTACTGCGAGTCGCGGGTCGTCCGGCGCTCACGCGGCGCCGAGACAAATCCTGAAATTCTCGCGACGAACTCACGCCCGCCGGTCACCGGCAAAAGGCTTTCGACGGTGTCGCGTCCGAACAACTGAAAAGCACGCTCCCGCAGATCACGCGCCGGAGGCAGATTTATCGACTCGCGTCCGTTCGACACGAGCGCGAATGCGATCTCCGGATTTGCCAGCGCGTAATGCGTGACGATCGAGGTCAAATGAAAATTCTCGGTCGCCTCGGATCGCATGAACTTGCGCCGCGCCGGAGTATTGAAAAAGAGATCACGGACGGCGATCGTCGTTCCGGTCGTGCGCGCCGCTTCGCGCACATCGGCGATTTTTCCGCCCTCGATCGCAACGCGCGTCGCCGTTTCATCCTCTTCCGTTTTTGTGAGCAATTCGACGCGTGAGACGGAAGCGATCGACGCCAGCGCTTCGCCTCGAAATCCCAATGTCGAAATTCGTCCGAGATCCTCGACCGAACGTATCTTCGAAGTCGCATGACGCTCAAAGGCAAGGAGCGCATCGTCGCGGCTCATCCCGCCGCCGTCGTCCGTGATTCGCATCAAGCGGCGCCCGCCCAATTCGGTTTCGACTCGAATGCGCGTCGCACCGGCATCGATCGCGTTCTCGACCAACTCCTTAACGACCGAGGCCGGCCGCTCGACGACTTCGCCGGCGGCGATCTGATTCGCCAAATTGTCGGGCAGAATCCGGATCGTGTTCATTTGTTGATTACAGGCTCAAAACGCGGTGGCCCTTGTCATCAAGGTCGATCCCCTGATAGATCCAGTCGACAAAGTAAGGGCCGTAATGATTCAAAAACGTACTGACGTTGAGAGTTCGCTCCTGAAGATGACCGTTCGGCATCAACGATGCGAATGCTGTCTCGAACCGGCGCCGGATCGCTTCGTCCTTGCGGTACTGCGCCCGGTAAAACTTCCGGCGGAGATTGCCGATATGGTAGAGAATCTTTTTGCGTCGGTTCGCGAGGCCGTCAGCGAGAGTCGGGTCGACGGTGACGAGGTTCTGATCGAGTCGGTTGAGTTCGATGTTGATCTTTTCCTCGACCGACGCGAACAGCGTGGCGGTCTCGGCGTTCAGATGGTCTTCGACGATGCGCGGGACGAGTTCGTCGGTCCCGCCGAAGAGATCGGTCAGTTCAAGCCCGTAGCGGCTCATCGTCTTGCCGTGCTTCGAATCGACGAACGTGAAGCTCTGACGATGAAGAATCGTCGTGACCGGTCGGTCGAGCAGTTTGTAGACTTCC
>JAKOSS010000613.1 GCA_029777145.1 Acidobacteriota bacterium
AGCGGATCGTCGTTTGCTCGGGCAAGGTGTTTTATGATCTCGACGCCGCGCGGCCCGAAAACGGCACGGCGGCGGTCGTGCATCTCGAACAGTTCTATCCGTTCCCGAAGACAATGCTCGCCGACCTGTTCGCTTCGTACCCAAATGCGACCGACGTCGTCTGGACGCAGGAAGAACCCCGCAACATGGGCGGCTGGACGTTCGTCAAGGACAGGATCGACGAGATCCGCGGCGATCTGAAGCTCACATATGCGGGACGGGCGGCGTCGGCGTCACCGGCGACCGGAAGCTACACGATCCACAATCTCGAACAGGACAAACTCGTCCGCGAGGCTCTCACCGAAGAAACGACCGAGATTTCCGCGGGAGCGTGACGACTTCGAACTTCGCTTCTCGCCGAACCGGCCGGACGCGCGATGATGGAAAGGGTTGCCAAACTCACGGCAACCCTTTTATTCGTTTATGGATACCTAGATTCAAGTCTTACAAATTCATCTTTCGAAGAATCTCTTTGTAACGCGGTTGGTCGCGCAAACGGTCGAAGATCGGATCCGCTTTGACGAAGGGCATCGAGAACAGTTCCCTGCTCTCAAGCGCTTTTTCCAGATGATCCAATGCCCTTTCCTTATCCCCCGAATACGCGCAGATCAGCGCCGGGAGATAATGCGAGGCCCGTGGTTTTTCTGCGTCTTCAAGAGTTCTGGCGAAGACGGCCTTGATCCCGCGGCTCTGATAAAGTTTGCGCTCTTCGATCGCGTAATTCTCGCGCCGTGACATTTCGTCCGCCGACGGATTCGAAACCGCGACGCCGATGCGTGCCGAAGCGAGGAACTCTTCGACGGCCGCGTCGGTGTTGCCAGTTTGCAGGTAAATCCCGAACAAATGGTCGTGCGCAAAGACAAATTCCGGGTAAAGCTCCAATGCCTTTTGACAATACGCCTTCGCCTTGTCGTAGTCGCGATCGAAATAATAAGCCTGTCCGAGGTCGGCGAGATAATTATATGAGACCGGATCGATCTTCAATGCTTCCTCGAATTCGAGTCGCGCTTCCTCATTGCGCCCTTCGATCTCGAGCAAAACTGCATACCAGTGATGCGCATTTGCATAGCCGGGATCAAGATCGATCGCCTTCTTCAGCTCCCGTTCGGCTTCCGGCCAGTTCCACTGCTGAAACATCGTCAAAAAGCCGCGGGTTGCGTGCGCCTCCCCGAGATTCGGGTCGATCTCCAGAGCCTTTTCGACGGCATTGTACGCTTCCAAAGCATCGGGCCGCATTGCGATCGAATCAGCCAAACCAACATACGCGAGCGCGAATTCGGGATCTTTTTCGATGGCATTGCGAAACAGCCGTTCGGCCTCGACCGCGCCCTGAAAATTGCGCTTGTTCCATTCAAAGCGTCCCTTTTGATACAGCGTCAGCGCGTCGAGGTCTTCGGTCAACGGCCTTGCCAGTGCACGGCGTTCGTTGCCGTTGAGATTGAGCGCGAGCGCGTCCGAAACCTCAAGTGCGACCTCGCTTTGGATCGTGATCTCGTCCTGTATTGGTTTTTCGAACTGTCCCGTCCAAAGCGGTTTCCCGTCGCTCGTCTGCAAGAGCCGCATCGTCACGCGAATCTGACTTCCCGAGCGATAGATCGCCCCTTCGAGCACCGCGTCGGTCTGCAGGCGGCGGCC
>JAKOSS010000614.1 GCA_029777145.1 Acidobacteriota bacterium
CTCGACGGTCTCGCCGAGCGGATAAGTCGTCGACATCCCGATCGTCGCCTGCTTTTCTTTCCAGTCGAGCGTCGACGGAATGAACAGATTCACCAGGAGATGATCACCCGAGCGCCAGTAGATCGACTCGCCGTGTTTCGAATGGCTTTCCATCCCCGATCCGACACAGCACCAGAAGTCGTTGAACTCCGACGAGAATTCACGCGCCGCGCCCGACATCAGCGGGATCATGTAGGCGAACATCCCGGTCCGCGGATTTTCGTGCGCCAGCATGTGATTGAAGTGCGCCCGCTCGTAGTAGTCGAAGTACGCGCCGTTCGGATTGTCCGCGAAAAGATGGCGCGTCAGCTTCAGCATGTTGTACGTGTTGCACGATTCGCACGTCTGGTCGGTGATGTATTTCGAGATCGTGTTCGGCGCCTGAAACTGCTCGCGGTCCGAGTTTCCGCCGATTACATACGAGTATTTCCCGGTCACCGTCTCCCAGAAAAACCGCGACGCCGTCCGGTATTCTTCCTTTCCCGTGAGTTCGAAGAGCCGCGCGAGCCCGATCACCTTCGGGATCTGCGTGTTCGCGTGAAGTCCGGCGAGTTTGTCGTCGCGCTCGAACATCGGACCGAGCGTGCGCTGATGCCGGATCCGTTCGGCGAGCGCGAGCCAACGCTTGTCGTTCGTGCGCGCAAACAGTTCGGCGAACGATTCGTTGATCCCGCCGTGCTCGCAGTTCAGCATGGTCTGGACCTGTTTGTCGTCGAGCGCGGCGAAGACCTTGTCGATGAAACCCGCGAGTCCTTTGGCGACCTCGAGCGCCGGTTCGACGCCGCAGAATTCCTGCGCGGCGAAGAGTCCCGAGAACAACTTGTGCCAGTTGTAGAACGGCACCCAGCAGCCGTTCAGATTGAATCCGGCGGCGCGGATCTCGCCGCGCATGATCTCGGGAAAGATCGCGCGGCCGTCTTCGGTCTTGTCGCCGCGAGTGCGCGTGAACCCCGCGACATAACCGTCGCCCGCGGCCTTCTGGCAATCAAACAAGTCGGTCACGACGTACTCCGCGCGGCGCTTGCATTCCTCATCTCCCGTCTGCGCGAACATCAGCGAACAAGCCGTCAGATAATGTCCGAGCGAATGTCCGGCGATCGTGTCCGCTTCCCATCCGCCATACGCTTCGCCCTTCGGCTTGAGTCCGGCGTGGACGCGGAAATTGTGCAGGAATCGATCGGGTTCGAGCCGGTGAAGATACTGGCGATTGGCCTCGACCGCATCAAGGAACGGAGATTTTCCGAGCCTGACGGATGACAGGGAAACGGGTTCAAATTTCGGCGGAAACGCCGGATCGGCCGTTCCGCGTTCGGCGCCGAACGCGATCGACGGAAGCGCCAACGCTGCCGCGCCGAGCATCATGAATTCCCGTCGGTTCAAATCCTTCATCTTGTCACTCATTTTTGATCTCTCCACTCATACACCGATTGCGAGTTAGTGAATCCAAAGAATAAGCGGCCCACTTATCATCGAGCCAAAACCCTACGGGCAGTCGGATTTTCGCGATCGTCGCTGTAAGTGACGAACAGTCAACGATTTATGTTCGTCTCCTTCGGAGACGGGAAAATCAATCCCAATTGCCTCGTAGCGATTCTCGCTACGCTATATTGTTCGTCGCCGTCGGCGACCAACTTTTAAGTCGGCCTTTTTAGTTCAACTCTTACCGTTGTCGCGGACTGACGAAGGTCAACCGAATATCCACCGCGTTCGATCCCAAATTTCCCGACGGGCTCAAATCGTCCCGGCGGTCCTGAGTTTGCGAGACGCTCGATCCTGAGAAGTGCATTCGTCGCATACTCTGTCGACGGATCAAGATCGATCTCGACCGTTTTCAGATCGCGGGAAATGCGAACTCCGGCGAATCTTCCTGAATCAAGCGTCAACCACAACCCGAGCGGTGCAATGTAGATCCTCTTTCGAGCCGCGTCGCGCGGTTCAACAGTCACTGATCGATCGCTTTGCGTCAAGTTTCCGCCGAACGCTAGCCAGCCAAGATCCTTATCATCCACGACATACGTTGCGGCGTTTAGCGCATGCCCGAAGAAGTTCGGGCCGTAATCACCGCTGTAAGCGTCCCAGCGCAGCGTGTCCGGATAGCTGTGAAACGCCGCCGAAGCGAAGCCATCGCGATCGATATTCGACAGCGCGCCCATCGCTCCGCCGTAACCGATTCGCAGCAGGTAGAAATCGTCCGGATGTTCGCGATAGTTCGCGAGAACCGGGATCGCGTTCAGCCCCGAACCGTAATGATGAAACTGGCGTTCGATCCGGCGCAGTTTGCCGCCGTAAAGAAAATCCCAGTAACGGCGGGCGTTGCCATTGTATCCCCAATGCGGGATCGCCGGCATGTAACCGATGATCGAGTTCAGCGAGACGAGCGCCTTGTCGTCGTAGCCGAAATGATCGCACCAGGCGTAAACCTCTTCCTGACCCGTCGAGTCCCACGCCATTTCACTTCCAAACGGATATTCCTCGGTCTTCCAAACGTCCGCGCGCTCCTTCATCAGAGTCTCGACCGCATCCGCCTTTTCCGTCCAAGTTTCGCGGCGAAGTTCCTTCAGCAGCTCGAGGAACACCGTGCCTTCCATCAATCCGAGTTCGACGTAATCGACGCGGCGCTTGCCGTCTGAATCTCGTCCGAACGCGAACTTCGTCGTTTCGACCGCCTGATCGAGATACCAGTTCCAGGGATGATCGCGGACGAGCCCGTCGGTGTTGCGCGCGATCCGGTACATCGCCAGATAGGCCGCGACGACGTGCGGGTAATTGTATCCGCGTCCGACGCTCTGCGCCTGATCTTTCTTCCAACTCGCCCACGTCGTCCAGTTGAACGCGGGATCGTATTTGTAGTTCGGAAGCTCGGACGGCGCGTAGTAGAACATGCTCTTGCGGACGCCGAATTTGTTCTCGCCGGACGAATATTGGATCCCGCCCCAGAGTACCTTGTCGATGAATTGCTCGTACTTCTCGATCTCGGAACGCTCGGGCGCGATCTCTTCCTTCATCGCCGCCGCGAGCCACGATCCGGAGCCGGCTTCGTCCCCAAGACCGGCGATCCACGCGCGGTTGTCCTGTTCGACCGGCGCATTCAATTCGCGGTCGTAACTGATGACCGACGGGCTCCGGCCGAACGGATCGCC
>JAKOSS010000061.1 GCA_029777145.1 Acidobacteriota bacterium
GCCCGTTTCCCGATCGCACCAGCTGACCGTTTGTTGATATGGGTGAAAATCGACTCCAATGTATAATGTCATCGCGGTTTCTCCTCCAATTTGATCTTCATCAACAAACGAAGAGCGAATTGTCAATAATCACCGTCAGCTTATCACTGGCAGGGAGAAACCGTCTTTATTACATCAAGCGTCCCGCTTGCATGCTTCATCCTCCGAAGCGTGATGGCGCCACGACACGTTCGGAATAGCTGATATCTGAGAACTGACAGCTAAAAGCGAGTGCAATCGCAAAGCGAATCCGAATTCGCAAATTCAAAAGAGTCCTATCTGCGAATACCACGACTCCTTGTCCCAATAGCCGCGCTGGGAAACGATCTTGCCGTCGCGAAAAACGAAGAAACCGCAGCCGCGGATCTCGAATTTGCGTCCCGTCGGAGGGTTTCCGTAAAACTCACCGAGAAACGTGCCGCCGCCGATCCATTCCCAGGCGGCACGGTCACCGTCGGAAATTATGTTCTCGACGCGCGACCAGGCGTCCGGAAAAGCTTTGAAAAATTCGGCGGTGTCGTGACGGATCTGCTCGATGCCGATCGACGGCTCGCCGGCCGCAACCTGGAAATTGACCGCGTCGTCGGCATAGCACGCGACGACCGCTTCAAGATCACAACTCTGAAACGCCGCGATCCACTTTTCGAGAAGTGCCTTTGAATCAGTCATTTGCCTCTGATTCGGCGAATGCGGCAGCGAGCGAATCGCGAACGTCGCTCGCGAGCATCACGCGCTCGCCGAAGCGCTCGCGGGCGATGTCGCCGGCGCGTCCGGCAACGAAAACGGCGGCGACGACGGAATCAACAATGTTCACTCGCCCGGCTCCTTGCGCCAGAAATCCGGTGATGATCCCGGTCAGATTGTCACCGTTTCCGGCCTTTCCGAGTCCGGAATTCCCGGTCGGATTGATAATGACGAGGCCTGACGGATCGCCGATCAACACGCGTTCGCCTTTCAAGACCAAAACGACATTGTGCGCGACCGCAAAATCTCTGACGGCGTCGACGCGATCATCGAGAACGCTGCGGTCGTTAGTCCCTAGAAGGCGCAGGAATTCGCCTTCGTGCGGCGTCAGCACAACTCTCGGCGAACCGGTCAACTCCGATTCGAACGGTGCGAGCGCGTTCAATCCATCGGCGTCGACGACGATCGGCCTGTCACCAGATTCGATGAAACGTCGCAACCGGTCGCGGTTATCGCCGATTCCCAATCCGCAGCCGATTCCGATCGCGCTCGCCTTTTCTTGAAGCTTTTCGATCTCATCAAATGATTCGGCCGACAACTTCCCGTCCGAGTCTTCCGAAAGACCGCGCGTGATCACTTCTTCGAGGGTTCTCTCGGCGATCGCGGCCTGTGCCGAGCGCGTCGTCGCAACCGTCACAAGCCCGACTCCGGTTCGCATCGCCGCGTTTCCGGCGAGCGCCGCCGCACCCGAATAATCGCGGGACCCGACCACGAGCAAAGCGTGTCCGCGCTTATTCTTGTAAGAATCGACAGAGAACGCGGTCGCCGTCAACCATTTGCGCGCGTCCGAAACTTCCGCCACGAAGGTTTGCGAAGGTGATTCATCGATCAACGCTTGCGGCGAACCGATATCGGCCACGACAAGTCTTCCGTTGAAATTGCACGCCGGAGGATGGATATTAGCGAGTTTCGGAGCGGTAAACGTGACGGTCAGATCCGCCGAAACGTGCGGTCCGATCGGCTTCGACGAATCAGAATCCAGGCCGGACGGAAGATCTACGGAAACCACAAAGTTTTCCGAAGGAATACCTTCAACAATATCCGCGAATCCGCCGCCAAGCGGGCGCGCCAATCCGGTTCCGAACAACGCGTCGACGATCGTCAGTCCGGGATCCGAATCGTTGAGATCCGTCCGGCCTTCGGGAGATCTTTCCCGAAAATGAACCAAACCTGACGATGCAAGCCCGCTCAAACGCTCAAAGTTCGTGCGTGCATCGCCCGACACGTCATCTACCTTCCCAAACAACGTCGCCGTCACATCCGCTCCGCGGTCCGACAGCAATCGCGCTACGGCGGCCCCGTCTCCGCCATTATTGCCTCGTCCGCAAAGGACGTGAAATCGCAATCCAGCTACCGACCCGCCGAAATGTTGCTCGATCGCGTCTGCGACCGACCGCGCGGCGTTCTCCATCAGCACGATCGACGGGATGCCGTATCGCTCGGTCGTCAGGCGATCGACCTCGCGCATTTCGGCCGCTGTCAGGACTTTGATCACGGGATGATTTTGACATGAGCGGGCGTTGATTCCAAGATTCCAAGCTCGGCATTCCAAGATTCCACGATTCCAAGATTCCAGCAGAACGCGTCTCATTTTGAATCTTGAATCCTGAGTTTCGGGACCGACGCGTCGAATTCTGGAATCATGGAATGCGCCGCCTGGAATCTTGGAATGCCCGCCGGCAATCGCAAATCGAAAATGAAAAAGGGGTCGTGTCCTCGCAAAACACGACCCAATGAAATTAAAGACTGGAGATTGTGAACAAACTTCGGAGAACTACGGGTTAGCCAGTTTGCTTGCCACCGCGCTTGACCACCTTTTTTCTTCCGTTGTTTATAGAAAAGTCTATTCCCGGCGCGTTTCCAAAAATTCCGATCGGTCGAAGAAATAACGCATTTCGGTACGGCTTCGAGTTCAAATGTGAGCCATCGGCTATCAGCTATCAGCTATCAGCTATCAGCTATCAGTTATCCGGAAAGGGTAATTCCTCGACGCAATCGATCCAACAAGTTATCGGTCACTGCTCACCGCTTACTTTCTCAACATTTCCGATCCTGCCAAAAGATATGCGCCGGCGCCGTAGACTTCCCAACTGTCCGGACCGAAGTTCTTCCGCGGATCGGCCCCGATCGGCTGCGTCCAGCCGACCATTCCGTTCTCGTGCACCAGAGAATTCAGTCCGATCCATGCTTTCCTGACCGCCGGCTCGAACTTCTCCTTTTCGAGGATCTTGGCGTTGATCCCCCAGGCGAGCGCGAACGTGTAAAATCCGCTGCCGCTCGCTTCCCCGCCCGGATAGGAATCAGGATCGAGTAGACTTGAGCGCCAGAGTCCGTCTGATTGCTGCAGCGAAACGATCCGCGTCGCCATTTCCTTGAAAAGCGCGACATAAAACGGACGCGTCGGATGGTCTTTCGGCAATTCGGAGATCAGCCGGGCGAGTCCGCCCAAAACCCAGCCGTTCCCGCGGCTCCAGAAGACCTTTTTCCCGTTCGCTTCGCGCTTGCCCTTCCCGTTTGCGTCGATCAGATAACCGGCGTCGCGCGCGAAAAGGTGCTCCTCGCGATCGTAAAGCAGATCATAGGTTTGCTTGAAAAGCTCATCGTTAAGTTCCAAGTACGACTTGTCGCCCGTCACCGACGACAATTTCGCGAGCGTCGCCGGCCCCATGAAGAGCGCGTCGCACCACCACCAGGTGATGCCGTGCTTTTGGGCTTCGGGGCCTTTTTCAGACACCAATCGCCGGACAGTTTCGATCGTCGGCGCGATCAGCTTTTGATCCTTGGACAACCGGTAAAGATCGATGTACATCTGCGCGATCGCGATGTCGTCGGCATGGTCGAAACGCGGGCCAGGTTTCCAATCGGTCTTCGCTCCGAGTTCGTTCATCGCTTTCAGCAGTTCGGCCGTATTCGTCGACTTGTAGGCCGCGAAAACACCGGCGTAGAACGCGCCGTTCGTCCAGTCGTACGGCTCGTGCTTCGGGTTCGCGAGCTGCCACGTCGCGACCTTGAGCATTCGTTCACGAATGAACTTCTTTTTGAAAACGGGATCCTTCTTGGCGAGACAGATCGACCCAAAAAGAAGGATCGCGATGATGCCGATGACAACGCTTCGCAATTTCATAAACCGCTCCGTTTACTTGAGTTGGCAGATGTCGAGAACGTTCATGTCGGTGTAATCGAGGTTCTCGCCGCCCATCGCCCAGATGAAATTGTAGTTTGTCGTTCCCGAGCCCATGTGGATCGACCACGGCGGCGAGACGACCGCTTCCTCGTTCGCCATGACGATGTGCCGCATGTCGTCGGGGCGTCCCATGAAATGCATCACGCGATGGTCTTCCTTGAGGTCGAAATAGAAATAGACCTCGGACCGCCGGTCGTGCAGATGCGGCGGACAAGTGTTCCAGACACTGCCGGTCTTCATCATTGTCAGGCCCATCAGCAACTGCGATGAGCGGCAAGTCTTCGGAACAATGTACTGGTAAACCGTACGCTCGTTCGCGGTTTCGACCGAGCCGAGTTCGAGCGGCACCGCCTGATCGATCGAGATCTTGACGACCTCGAACCGCGCATGTGCCGGTGTCGATGCAAGATAAAAGCGCGCCGGATCATCTGCGGAATCTGACTTGAAAACAACCTCTGCCGTTCCCATCGGAAGATAGATCCCGTCCCGCGGATTGAGTTCGTACGTTTCGCCGTCGACGAGCACGGTTCCGCTCCCCGATCCGACGTTGACCGCCGCCATCTCGCGTCGTTCAAGAAACGGCTGGCCCGCCGCAGATGCGGGTTCGGCCTGCTTCGGCAATGCCAACGAACTGGAAAC
>JAKOSS010000615.1 GCA_029777145.1 Acidobacteriota bacterium
ATCGCAAATCGCAAATCTAAAATCGCAAATCGACGGGACCCGAAGATCAACCCTCAGTACCCAAGCAATCGCAAATTAAGCTGCGTGCAGTGCCTCGGTGAGAGCCATATTCGCGGGTGGTGTTAATCGCGATGACGGGTTGGTGAAAGCGAACCATCGAGTTAAAATCGCCCTTGAGGCGTGTTAGTAATCATCGGTCAGGAGGCGTCATGTTGAAATTCTACATGGTTTTGTTCATTGTGTTTGCCGCAACCGCCGCGGTGATGGGACAAAGTTCATTCTCGGTTCTATCGGATCGTCAGGTGTTGGTAACCGTCGTACCACAAGGGGATTGCCCACTGAAGATCGAAGACGCCGTTGCAATTGACCTTTCCGGGCGAACTGACATTTTATACAAGGTCAGAAATACGGGTGCAAAATCAATCAAGGTGTACACAATCGTCAAGTGGTTCGGAGATAATACTGGAACGGTAACGACGGGAGGTATGCCGAATGGGGGCGGATTGATTGGTCCAAACCAGACCAGTGGCACGATGATTGGCGTTGACTTGTCGAAATCCGAAAAAACTCAAGCGAAAATAGTCGACCAAAACATCGCGTTCTTGATGATATCTGAAATTACGTTCGAAGATGGCACCGTTTTCTCGATGAAAAACAAACTCGATACTCTCGAACAACATCTTCAGAAAATCGAGCGTATCTACTACAATTCGCGATACTAGTGTAATCCCGGAATTCTCTCGGAAACTGAAATCGGAAAATCCATCGTTTTTGGCGTTTCTTCCTCTATCGTTCTCCCGCGACGCCAGCTATGAAGAACTTCTTACGAATCCTTGCGGTCATGACGCTGCTCGCCGCCGGACTGCAGTCTGCGGACGCGCAGCGGCGGATCTACATCGCTCCCGACGATCACACCGACTATTTCTGGATCGCGGACGACGTGACCTACCGTCAGTCGTTCCTGACGATGATCGATTACTACCTCAACAAGATGGACGAGACGGCCTCGAATCCGTCGGATCACCAGATGCGTTGGGAGTGCGACGGCAGCCTCTGGATGTGGGAGTACGAGCGCAACCGGACGCAAGCCCAGTTCGACCGTTTCATCAACCGCATCCGTGACGGCCACATGAGCGTTCCGCTCAACGCGCTTGTGCTCGTCAACGGCGGCGCGCCGGCCGAGGCGGTACTGCGCGGAATGTACTATCCCGGATTGATCGAGCGCCGATACAACGTCCGGTTCCCGATGGCGATCGCGATGGAGAATCAGACTCATCCGTACGGGTTGACATCGCTTTGGGCCGGAGCGGGCGCGAAATACAGTTGGAAGGGAGTTTGCGGATGCGCGTCGAATGTGACGCAACTCTCCGACCGCGATCGCGAGATCTACTATTGCGGCGGCCGCGACGGTAGCAAGGTGCTGATGAAATGGCATTCGGTGTTTCCGAATCCGATCGTCGGTTCCGCGAACCGCAATTTCGGCGGCTATTCCGAGGCTTTCGATCCGCTGCAGTCGATCCTTTTCGCCGAGACCAACTCCAACTTCCAATTGCGTTACCCGTATCCGGTGATCGGTGCGTTCGGCCGCGGTTGGGACGATCTGCAGTACACGAGCGACGAATTCGTGACGGTTGCGCAGCAGAACTCGACGCCGAGCCGGCGGGTCATCGTTTCGAACCAGGAAGACTTTTTCCGCGACTTTGAAGCCAATTACGGGAATCAGCTCGAGACCTTTTCGGCGGCGTACGGAAATGAATGGGATGCGCTTGTCGCGTCGCTCGCCGAGGTTTCGGCACGCGTCAAACGCTCGACCGAGAATCTGAGATCCGCGGACGCGCTGGCGGCGATCGTGTCCTTCAACAACCCGGCATTCATGGATTCGCGAACGGCCGAACGCGATCGGGCGATGCTCGATCTCGGGCTTTATTTCGAACACGACTGGACCGCCGACGGGCCGATCTCGCGCACGCGCCGGGCCGACTGGAACAGACGCGTCGAATCCGAGATTACGTCGTACGTCGACAAGCTTTCGTCGGACGCGCGTGAGGAACTCGGGAAGCAGATCTCGACAACCGCCGGTCAATCGCGGTTTTTTGTCTTCAACCCGCTGAGTTGGGAGCGGACCGATTTCGCCGACATTCCGTTTCGGGCAAAGCGGACGGTTCACGTCGTCGACGTCGCGAGCGGCCAGCAGGTGCCGTCGCAGATCGTCAGCTACGGCAATCAGCGTTATCTGCGCGTGCTTGCGTCCAACGTCCCATCGGTCGGCTACAGGGTTTTCGAGATCAGGAGCGGCGCGGGCACGCAGTTTTCGAACGCCGCGGCCGTCAACGGAAACGTCATCGACGGCGCGAACTACCGGGTTACGCTGAACGGCGACGGATCGATCCAGAGCATTGCCGATCACACGCGAGGCGATCGCGAGATCGTCCGTCAGATCGGCGGGAAAGTGATGAACGACCTTGGCGGCGACCGATCCGGTCGGATCTCAGTCGAGAATTCAGGCCCCGTGTCGGTGACGCTTAGAGCGATCTCGTCGAGCCCGGTTGCGCACACGACGCGTGTCACCTTCTATCGGAACATTGACCGTGTCGACATCGACAATCGGATCACTCAGAACTTCGGCGATCTGAAAACCTGGTCGAATTCGTTCGAGATCAACTCGCCGGACGTCTGGCACGAGGAGGTCGGTGCGGTGATCCGCGCGAAACTTCTCTCGCAGGGCGGTCATTATTCGCCGAAGAACGCCCGTTACGACTGGCTCACGATGAATCACTTCGCTGACGTCAGCGATGGTGCGGCGGGTAATTTCGGCGTCACGCTTTCGAACCGTGACGCGTATTTCATGAAACTTGGCGGTAGTTCGTCGTCGACGCTCGACACGGCGACTCCGCAGATCAACATCCTGGCGGGCGGGCAGATCGACGGTCCGGCGCTCGGGATACCGAATCAGGGCGGCGATTCGTTCTTCATGCAGCGCTTCGCGTTGACGACGCACGGAAATTTCGATCAAACGGCGGCAATGAAGTTCGCGCTCGAACATCAAAATCCCTTCGTGTCCGGAATGATCGATCCGGCCGGAGGCGCGCGTCCTCTGCCGTCGACGACGTACTCACTTCTGCAGATCACGAATCCGAATGTCTTGTTGTGGGCCGTCAAACCGGCCGAGGACGGAATTTCGCGAGGCATCGTTGCGCGGGTCTGGAACCAGTCAAATGCGCCCGCCGGATATTCGCTCGGAATGTCACGCTCGATCATGTCCGCCGACTTGCTGACGCATATCGAGACCTTCGTTTCGAGTGCCAACGTCTCGAACGGCATTTTGAACGCGACCGCCAATCAGCAGCAGATCCAAACGCATTTGCTGCGTTTCGGCAACTAACTCAAATCCAATAGGCCACGGATCTTCGCGAATTTGCGCCGATCGACGGAAACCCGATCGTTTCAATCGCGCCGATTTGCGCGAATTCTCAAAAGGATCAATTTTCAAGCGCCTCACAGATTCGCCGGATTCCGCGTTCGACGTCGGATCCGAAATGAATCCGCAACGCCCGGCGGCCGCGGTCGAGAAGTACCTGAAAATCACCGCGCGATTGGGCTTCCTTGACGACGCCGAAGGTGTATTTCTGTCCGGGAACCGGAAGATCAGATGCATCGTCGGACGTAATCTGAAGAAAAACGCCGTTGTTGGCGCCGCCCTTGAAGGCTTGTCCGGTCGAGTGCAGGAACCGCGGTCCGAATTGAACTGATGTCGAAATGCCGATCTTCTCGAGGATCGCATGCCTGAGTTTTTCAATTTCCACGACGTGGTCGAAGTTCATTTCGATGTAGGCGAGCACGGCGATGTAGTCGCCCGGGACGGCACGTTCGAAATGAGCCCGCAAAATCCCGTTCAGTGAACCGCCGCCCGCGTCCGTCAGCTCGGTCGCATTCTGCTCGTTGGTAAAGAGCTTAATCCCGTCTTCCTCAAAAAAGACATTCTCAGACGGAAGATTTCCGGTCTTTTCATACTCGTCGGTGATCTTGCGCGCCTCGATCTTCGCTGATTCAACATCGGGCTGGTCGAACGGATTGATGCCCATCAGGGCGCCGGCGACCGCCGTTGCGAATTCCCAGCGGAAGAACTCCTGGCCGAGATTCATCCGATCTTCGGATTCGATCGTGACGACCGCCTGGCCTGAGTGCCGGATCTTCTCAACCATCGCGTCCTGCGCCGGATCGAAATTGGTTTTGCTGCGGAAATAGACGAACACGCGCTCGTTGCCGAAAATTATCGACTCGACGGAACCCTTGCGGTCGATGGGAATTATCGACACACCGTTCTTCCCGAGCGATTCGGCGACCAGTTGTTCGAGCCACGCTCCGACCGGACGTTTCGAAGGAGACGCGACGATCACAAGCTTGTCGCGTCCGAGTCGGTGGCCGACCCCGAGGATCAACCCCAACATCGCGCCGGGATTGACCGCCGCGTCGGCGTTGCGGCAGGCGTCGACCATTTCTTTCGCGCTCGCAAGAAATCCTCCGATATCAAGTCCCATCGCGGCACCCGGGGCGAGCCCGAAGACGCTGAGCGCCGAGAATCTGCCGCCGATCTCTGGATCGCCGAAGAAGACGCGACGGAATTTGTCGGCTCTCGCGACCTTTTCCATCTTCGATCCCGGATCCGTGATCGTCACGAACCGGCTGCCGGCAGCTTCGACCCCGATCGTCTGGGCGACCCGCTCGAAGAAGTACTGCTTGAAACAATTCGGTTCGAGGGTCGAGCCAGACTTCGAGGCGACGAAGAACAACGTGTTCGCGAGATCGATTTGGGCCTCAAGTGCCGCGACCTGCGCCGGAACGGTTGAATCGAGGACGTGGAACCGCTGCTTCGC
>JAKOSS010000616.1 GCA_029777145.1 Acidobacteriota bacterium
CTGCAATTCCTCCTCGCCGGTCAGCTGTGGAACGAGGGATTTTACGACGCGTTCCGATATCGAATCCTCGATCTCAAGAACGTCGAGGAAACGCTCGTCGAAACTTTCGGCCCAACGCGCGGCGTTCTCGGCGACGCTCAGGAACTGCAAGGTCACGCGCAACCGATCGCCGGCCCGACGGATATTGCCGTCGAGAATGAAATCGACGCCGAGTTCCCGTCCCGCGGCGAACGGATCGGTGCCGACATCGGCAAACTGCAGGACGCTGCTCGTCGGACGAACGACGATCCTTCGGATATTCGAAAGCCGCGTGATGAGTGCGTCGGCGAGTCCGATCCCGAGGAATTCGTCGCCCGTATCCTCGCGCACGCCTCCGCCGAGAAGTTTCAGCGGGAGCACCGCGATCGAGAGCTCGCCTTCGGGATCACGCGTGATCGGGCGCGGAATCCGGATCGACGAGGCGAAGAAGTCTTCCGCCATGACCGGGCGCTTCTCGAGAAAATGAAGGATGTCCTGGGCAAAGTCCGCCGCCGACTTGTAGCGTTCGAGCGGATTCTTGCGCATCGCCTTGAAGACGATCCGCTCGAGATCACCGGCAAGTTCGCGACGCAGCGATTCGAGATCCGAACCGCGGTTCTCGAAAATCTCGTCCGCCGTGATCTTTTCCGAATCGCTCGTCGGCACTAAGTTGTCGTCGCGCGTCAGGCTCGATCCGAGACTGTCGGGTTCTTCTTCGCAGATGACGCGGGCGATCTCGTGGAGCGCGCGGTTCTTGAGCCGGTACGGGCGATGGCCGGTGAGCAGCTCGTAAAGCAGAACGCCGAGACTGTAAATGTCGCTCGCGATCGTCACCGCCTCGCCGCGGACCTGCTCGGGCGAAGCGTACTCGGGCGTCATCATCCGCATTGATGTCGCGGTCGGATCGATCGAGTCTGACGCAAGTTCGGGATTCAGGATCTTCGCGATCCCGAAATCGAGCAGTTTTGCGGTTCCGTCAGGCGCGACCAAAATATTCGACGGCTTGATGTCGCGATGGATGATCAGGTTCTGATGCGCGTAATCGACGGCGAAACAGATCTTGCGGAAGAGTTCGAGCCGCTGCGCGACGGACAGGCGCTCGGCGTCGCAATAGCGATAGACCGGGCGTCCTTCGATGAATTCCATGACGAAGAACGGGAGGCCGTCGTCGGTCGTTCCGCCGTCTAGAAGCCGGGCGATGTTCGGATGGTCGAGGGTTGCGAGGATCTGTCGTTCGTTGCGAAACCGCCGGACGATGAAATCCGTGTCCATGCCGCGCTTGATGACCTTGAGCGCGACCCGCTGGCGAAACTCGCCGTCGTCTCGTTCGGCGAGGTAAACGGCGCCCATGCCGCCGCGTCCGAGTTCTTTTGTGAGTTTGTAGACGCCGAGACGCTGTCCGATGAGGCTGCCATCGCCGCGTCGGATCTCGTCGTCGAGCGACGCGCCGATCCTTCCGCGCTCGGTCTTTCCCAGCATCTGACTGTCTGTCCAGGCGGGCGATTCGATGAAATCTCCGGCGGCGTCCGAATCATCGATCAGTTTTCTGACTTCGGCAACGAGATCGGGATCGTGGGAATTTTCTTTGAAAAAGCGTTCGCGGTCGTCCGGCGCGAGGTCGACGACCGCTTCGAAAAGCTCTTCAATTTCTTTCCAGCGACCCTTTTCCATTTGGGAATTCGGATTTGTGATTTCGGATTTTGGAGCCTGTCGGAGAGATCACCGAACTCTGATCCGAACGGCTTTCGAGTTTGCGAATCACTCGCCGCGGTCGCTTTTCGCGTCCATTCGCGTTCCTTCGCGGTCGGATCTTCTTTCTTCGACCGCAGATTCACGCGAAAGGAGTAACTTCACCGAGCTAAATGACTTGAATGCTCGGGCAGCGCGATTAATCCGACGTCCTCTCAGGATTCGGAAATCACTTCATTGCCCTCTGTTTCCCCATTGGAAGAACACCGTGGGTCCGATTCATCGGACAAAACCGCCATCTCTCGAAATCCAAAATCAAAATCAAAAATCTAAAATCGGCTATGTTCTTGCTATCTGCCCGTAAAGCCAGGCTTTCGCGAGCTTCCAGTGACGCTTGACGGTGATCTCGCTGACACCCATGACTTCGGCAGTTTCCTCGACCGACAATCCGCCGAAATATCGCAGTTCGACCATTCGCGCCTTCTGCGGATCCATCTCGGCGAGATTCTCGAGCGCTTCGTCGAGCGCCAAAAGCTCGAAGCTGCGCTCGTCGGAAACGACCACAAGCGCTTCTTCGAGCTGTTCCTTCGAATACTCGCCGCCTCGTTTTTCGGATTTGTGCCGGCGCGCGTGATCGACCAGGATGCGCCGCATGATGTTGGCCGCGATGCCGAAAAAGTGCGCGCGGTTCTGCCAGACGACGTTGCGCTGGTCGACGAGCTTCATGTACGCCTCGTGCACGAGCGCGGTCGGCTGAAGCGTGTGATCGACCCTTTCGCGGCGCAGGTAATTGTTGGCAAGACTACGCAGCTCGCCGTAAACGATCGGCAGCAGCGCTTCGAGAACCTGCGTGTTTCCGTCCGTCAGCTTGACCAGTAATTCAGTTACGTTTTGCCCCGGATTCTCCAATTCCAAATGCCCTTAAAGTTCGTCAAACGGTGCTGAAAGTATAGCGAATATCGGCAATTACTCCAACCAAAATTAACGAGCGGCGATGCGCTCCGGTTCATGCTTTGA
>JAKOSS010000617.1 GCA_029777145.1 Acidobacteriota bacterium
GGGTGAAAGGGGGAAATGGTGAAGGGGTGAGAGGGAGAGAGGGTGAAAGGGGGAAATGGTGAAGGGGTGAGAGGGTGAAAGGGTGAAAGGTGGAAAAGTATCATTCAGACCCCTGACCACTGACCACTGACCACTGACCCCCGACCACCGGCCACCGGCCACCGACCACCGGCCACCGACCACTGACCACCGACCACTGACCACTGACTACTGACTACTGACTACTGACTACTTGTGCATGTTTCGTAACGTAAAGAAAATTCACTTCATCGGCATCGGCGGGATCGGAATGTCCGGCATCGCGGAAGTCCTCTGCAACCTCGGGTTCGATGTCTCGGGTTCCGATCTGAGCAAATCGAAAAACACCGAACGGCTCGAAAAACTCGGAGCGACGATCCGCGAGGGACACTTGGCGGAGAACGTCGGCGACGCCCAGGTCGTCGTCTATTCGTCGGCGGTCAAGCACGACAATCCGGAGATAATTTTTGCGCGCGAGAATAAGATCCCGATCATTCCGCGGGCCGAAATGCTCGCCGAGCTGATGACGCTCAAGCCGTATTCGATCGCCGTCGCCGGAACTCACGGAAAGACCTCGACGACGTCGATGGTCGCGACCGTGCTCGGCGAATCCGGAATCGAACCGACGACCGTCGTCGGCGGCGTCGTCGAGATCCTCGGCTCCAACGCCCGGGTCGGTTCGAGCGAGTGGTTCGTCACCGAAGCCGACGAATCCGACCGCTCGTTCCTGATGCTCTATCCGACGGTCGCCGTCGTGACGAACATCGACAAGGAACACATGGAGTCGTACAAGGGCATGGAAGACGTCGTCCAGTGTTTCACCGACTTCGTCAACAAGGTGCCGTTCTACGGCGCCTGCGTGATCTGTCTCGACGATCCCAACGTCCAGCTGATCATTCCGCACATCAAGCGCCGGCGCGTCACTTACGGAATGACCGCGCAAGCCGACATCTCGGCGCACGACATCTGGTATCACGACAGTTTCGGGTCGAGCTTCACGGTCTGGCACGGCACCGAAGTGCTCGGCGAGATCAATCTTCCGGTGCCTGGTAAACACAACATTTACAACGCTTTGGCGGCAACTGCTGTGGCGCTTGAGCTGGGCGTCCCGTTCGATAAGATCGCGTCCGCGTTCAGCCGTTTCCGGAACGCGAACCGGCGTTTCCAGGTGAAGGGCGAGGTCGACGGCGTGATGGTGGTCGACGATTACGGGCATCATCCGACCGAGATCACCGCGACTCTTTCGGCGGCAAAGGCCGGCGGCAGCGGAAAACGCACGGTGGTCGTCTTTCAGCCGCACCGGTACAGCCGGACGCGCGAACTGATGAACGAATTCGCGCTCTGCTTCAACAACGCCGACGTCCTGTTCGTGACCGACATCTATGCGGCGAGCGAAAAACCGATCGACGGCATCTCGGCCGAAGTCCTGACCGAGAACATCAAGAAATACGGGCACAAGAACGCGCAGTACATCGGCGACGTCGCGGGCGCCGCCGACAAGGTCCTGCCCTATCTGCAGGAGAACGACTTGGTGATCACACTCGGTGCGGGAAGCATTACGAGGCTTTCCGACGAGCTGATCGAACGACTTACAGGGAATTGATCCAGAGAAACTATGGCAACCC
The DNA here is from genome assembly GCA_029777145.1 of Acidobacteriota bacterium. The sequence goes on from JAKOSS010000617.1 coordinate 1,644, forward strand.
GAACAAGACGAAAAGTTGTTAAGACGACCAACAGAACGGCTCCCCGAAAGCGCCGGACGACGCGGCGTGCGTCGAAATCGAACAGCAATCTCATCAATCTCGTGGTGCCGCTGTTCTTTATCGCCTGCATCGTCGGATGTCTCGGATTTCTCGCGTTCATGGGCTACCGGACAGTGACCGCTTCGGATTTCTTTGAGGTCCGAAAGGTCGATGTTCGCGGCGCGTCGCGGGTTTCGAGCGACAACGTCGAGGGGATCGTCAAGAATCTGACCGATCGCTCGGGCGTCTGGAACGCCGACCTGACGGCCATCCGTGAACGGATCGAAAGCCTGAATTTTGTGAAATCGGCGGCGGTTTCGCGCGTCTTGCCGGACGGCGTCCGCGTGCAGCTGACGGAACGCGTTCCGAAAGCGGCTGTCCGGATCGACGGCGCCGACTATTGGGTCGACGACGAAGCGGCGGTGCTCGCTCCGATCGGCAAGAACGAAACGCGCGGGCCGCTGCTCACCGGTTGGGACACGAATCGCAACGAGCGATCGCTCAAGGACAATCAGGCGCGCGTCAAGATGTACCAGAAGATGGTCGAGGACTGGAAGAGTTTCGATCTTTCAAAGCGCGTCAAATCGGTCAATCTTTCCGATCTCGACGAACCGCGCGCGATCGTCGAGGATTCGGGAAGCGACGTTTACATCGAACTCGGAAGCGAGGATTTCGGCAAGCGGCTCCAGCGCGGGATCGAGAGCATCGCCAACAAGGGCGCCACATTCGAGGGGATCACTCTGGTCGGCCAAAACCTGCGGCTCATCCCGCGGCAGGTCGCGAACAACGGTAAATAGAAATGATCAATCGTCAAATCCAGGCTGTCGGACTCGATATCGGAACGGGCAAGATCAGATGCGTGATCGGTGAACCGTCCGAGAGCGGCCAGATGAACATCGTCGGGCTCGGTGAGGCCGAATCGCGCGGACTCCGGCGCGGGATCGTCTCGACCACCGACGCGGTCGCGGACTCGATCAAACGTGCGGTCGACGAGGCTGAGCAGGTCAGCGGTCTCGAGATCCAGATGGCGACCGTCAACCTTTCGGGCGAGCATCTTCAGGGCGAAAACAAAGGCGGCGTGGTAGCCGTCGCGGGCGCCGGCCGCGAGATCACCGACGAGGACGTCGAACGCGCGATCGAATCGGCGAGCGCGATGCCGTTGCCGGCCGGTTGGGAGATCATCGACCGGCTGCCGCAGGAATTCATCATCGACGGCCAGGACGGGATCACGGAACCGGTCGGGATGCGCGGCGCGCGCCTCGAAAGCCGTGTTCACGTCGTGATCAGCCCGAGCGCCGGCAAGCAAAACATCGAAAAAGCCGTCAACCGCGCCGGGCTCGAAGTCGAAGGAATGGTGCTCGAACCGCTCGCCGCGGCCGCGAGCACGCTCACCGAGGACGACAAGGAATACGGCTGCGCGCTGATCAACATCGGATCGGAGCTCACGAGCCTGATGATCTTCGGCCGCGGCGCCGTGCAGCATACGCGGGTTTTTCCGTTCGGCGGGATGCACTTCACGAAGGACATCGCGCTCGGACTGCGCGTGTCGATCCCGGAAGCGAACGTGATCAAACACGATTACGGCTGCGTCGCGCCGTTCCTGTTCCGTGAGAACGAGGGTCAGGAGGTCATCGAGATCACTCCGGTCGGACGCAGCGAGACGCGCGGACTCTCGAAAGAGATCCTGTGCGACATCATGGCGCCGCGCGCGATCGAGCTTTTGCAGCATCTCGCGCTCGAGATCAATCGCACCGGAGCGCAGAATTCGAGCGGCGTCGTGCTGACCGGCGGCGGATCTCAGGTCCGCGGCATGGTCGAGATCGCCGAACAGGTTTTCGACGCGCCGACTCGACTCGGCTTCGTCGATTCCGGACTCGTCAGCGGACTTGCTGCCGAGGTCCAAAAACCCGAATGGGCAACGGCCTGCGGACTGGCTCTGATCTCGATGCGGAGACAGGTTCGCGAGGCGATGGCGGGACCGACGACGGCGACTCAAAAAGTGGCCGCGTGGTTCGAAAATTTTCGTGACAAATTCAGATAATTGTAACGTCGTGGCTGGATTTTTTATCACAAATCGTTGTATCCTTAGCGACCGAAGGCACAATATATTGTTGAGACGCCCATAAATTGCCAGCCCACAGAAGTTACAACTCGAGCACGGCACGACGATAGGATTTAAGGAAGTAAAATTAATGACGGACGGAGTTCAGCCAATGCAAAATGGAATCAAGTTCTTGATCGATGAGCCGCCGATCACGGGTGCCAGGATCAAGGTCATCGGCGTCGGCGGCGGTGGCGGAAATGCCGTCAACCGGATGATCGAAGCGGGTGTCAAAGGCGTAGAATTCATCGTCGCGAACACGGACCTGCAGGCTCTCAACGATTCAAAAGCACCGATCAAAATCCAACTTGGCAGTCGCCTGACGCGCGGCCTCGGCGCGGGATCGGACCCTGACGTCGGACGCAATGCCGCGCTCGAAGACCACGAGAAACTGATGGACGTTCTCGAAGGTTCCGACATGGTTTTCGTTACCACCGGACTTGGCGGAGGAACCGGAACGGGCGCCGCGCCGGTCGTCGCTTCGCTCGCGATGGAACTCGGGATCCTGACCGTCGCAGTTGTGACCAAGCCGTTCAGCGTCGAGGGCAAGAAGCGCGGTGCGCAGGCCGAACGCGGACTCGCGGAACTCCGCGGCTGCGTCGACACGATCATCACGATCCCGAATTCGAAGCTTAAGGATGTCGAAGAGCGGATCTCGATCATGGACGCATTCCGTCGCGCCGATGACATCCTGCTTCAGGCCGTGCAGGGGATCAGCGACCTGATCACGACCTCAGGCGTCATCAATCTTGATTTTGCCGACGTTCGCGCAGTCATGCGCGGTCGCGGAGTCGCGCTCATGGGGATCGGCGAGGCGCGCGGCGAAGGCGCGGCCGTGTCGGCCATGAAGGCGGCGATCGATTCGCGGCTCCTCGAAGAGAATTCGATCAAGGGCGCGAAGGGCGCGCTGATCAATATAACCAGTTCGCGGATGACGCCGCTGAACGAGGTCGAGGCCGCGATCGCCCTTATCGAATCGGAAGCCCACGACGATGCCGACATTATTTGGGGAACGGTCTTCAACGACGACGAGGACGAGTCGGTGAAGATCACGGTGATCGCGACCGGTTTTGAAAGTGCGCATCACGCTTCGCTTCCCGCGACGACGGGCTATTCAGATACCGCGGCGGTTGGGACCTACCAGTCCCGTACGGTGTACTCGGCGGCCGATGAGCCGGAAGACATGAGCGTTCCGACGTTCATCAGACGGCAGGCGGACTAGGTCTCACGAAAGTTCGGTACGGGAGGTCAGGATTATGCAGAACTATCAACGTTCAAAAGGCGATTTTCAGGAACCGAGAGGCGAGCGCGCCCCGGTCGATACTCACGCCGAGATCTTCTATTACCGCAAACAGATCAACTCGCGAACTTTGATGGTCGTGGTTCTCGTCGACGGCGAGGAGATCGAGGGAACGCTCGAGTGGTACGACCGCGACGCGATCAAGGTCAACCGGAACGACGATCCGAACGTCATGATCCTCAAGCAGAACATCAAATACATGTACAAGGCCGAGGATCGCAAACCGCCGGCAAAGTCCAAGAAATAGTCAGCAGCCAGAACCTCTTTTCTCGAATCCGGGATCGTACCTCCGATCCCGGAAAGTGCTATTCTTTTGACCGTGGATCCTGAATCGAACGCCGAAAATGACAAGCCGAAGATTGCGATCACGATGGGCGACGCGGCCGGGATCGGACCGGAGGTCGTCGTCAGATCCGTCGCCGCGCGTGAGGTTCGCGACGTTTGCCGGCCGTTGATCGTGGGCGACGCGAACGTCTTGCTTTCGACCGCGCGGGCGCTCGGGATCGAGCCGCCCGATGCAGCGGAGATCGCGGATCTCGCGAACTTGCCGTCGTCGTTCGAGATCGGGGTCGATGCCGCCGAAACCGGGCGCGCATCGGCGGAATACATCGAGGCGGCGGTCGAGATGTGGAAGGACGGCAAAGTGGACGCGATCGCGACGGCTCCGATCAGCAAGGCCGCGATCCATCTAGGTGGCTACGATTATCCGGGACACACCGAATTTCTTGCGGAACTGACCGGGACCGAGCGTTTCAGGATGTCGTTTTTCGCCGACAAACTGCGCGTCGTTTTGCTTTCGACGCATGTTTCGCTCCGCGATGCGATCCAACTTGTCACGACGGACCGTCTGACCGAGCTCATCCGTTTCTCAGACGAGGAGATCGGCAAGCTGATCGGAAGACGTCCGAGAATCGCCGCCGCCGGCCTCAATCCGCACGCGTCCGAAAGCGGAATGTTCGGCGACGAAGAAGCGCGGGAGATCGTCCCGGCGATCGAAAGATGCCGTGAACTCGGAATCGACGTCAGCGGCCCGTACTCGCCCGACACGATCTTTCTGCGCGCGTATCGCGGCGAATTCGACGCGGTCGTCGCGTGCTATCACGATCAGGCGACCATTCCGGTCAAGTGCCTCTCGTTCGGTGCGTCGGTGAACGTCACGCTCGGACTGCCCTTGATCAGGACGTCGGTCGATCA
>JAKOSS010000618.1 GCA_029777145.1 Acidobacteriota bacterium
GCCGCTGTCCCGGCTGCGGCCATCAGTGGAAATGGACGACGTGTCACCGTTGCCACCGGTGGTCGCTTCACGAAGATTGGTACGAGTAAGGTTCAGACGAAAAGGAATCCGAGAAAACTGGCGCCGATGATGATCAGCATCGAGACCCCGAATTTGATTGCAAACGGCCGGCTTCCCTGCAGATAGCAATAGAAGGTCTTCGCCAGAAGGTTCGTCGCGTTAACCAGGATGAAGGTCAGCATGGCGAATCCGAACGTCACCTTTTCTCCCGCCATCACCGCCAGATTGATGATTATCGCGTCGACGCCGGCAAATGACGCGACGACCGCGCCGGCGACGAATCCGGCCTTGCCGAAGAGGATCAGGCATAGGTTCGTCAAGATCTTGACGACCAGGATCAGGGCGGCGAACTTGAGTGCGGGTATGATCGAGAAGATCGGCTTTTCGACGATCCGACCGTTTTCCCCGGTTTGGGTAGCTTCGTCCTTTCGGCGCCGGAAGAAAAAATAGCTCAACGCCGCGGCGCTCAGGATCATGGTCAGCAATGTCGGAAAAACGGCCGCCAGCCACTGACGGTTGAGCGGCCCGATGAGCAGGAACATCTGAAAGAACCCCGCCATGTTCACAAGCATCGCAGCTCCGACCAGCGCGTTGCCGTTCGGGTCTGACAAGCTCTTTTGTGCCAGCGATTGTGTCGTCACGGTTGACGACACGAGGCCTCCGACAAAGCTCGAAACAACGATGCCCCGCCTCTTGCCGAAGACTCGGCCCAAAACATATCCGAGAACGTCGATGCCGGTGATCAGTACGACGATGAACCAGAGCCGCTGCGGATTGATCAGCTCGAGCGAATCGAAGAGCGCGACATCGATGCTCAATTCCGCGAGAATGCTGCGGACCGGCGGAAAATCGGCAAGCGTGTACGTCGTGTTCGAAAGGAACGGCAGGATCACGAGTCCGAGAATCGCGAAGCTGATGAAAGATTCGATCTCACCGCGGCTGACGGCGGCGATTAGTTTTTCTGACCGGCCTTTTTGTGAAAGGATGACGATGATCACGATCGCGACCGCGACGGTCACGTTGAGCGGCAGAATTCCGGTTCCGAGGCACGCACCGATGAGGTACGTGAGAATGATCGCAACTTCGGTCGTGAACCCGAAGTCGTTTGTTTTCTGCGAGAAGAAGACGTAATGGAGCGAAAGCAGGATGACGAATGCGCCCGTCGCGAACGCGAAGACAAGCGGGAAGCCGGCGACGTAGAAGATCGAGGAGATGCAGCCAAGCAGCCCGATCAGCGAGAAGGTCCGGATGCCGGAATCTGAAAGGTGGCCGGAGCTTTGACGCTCCAACCCGATCGCTGCGCCGAGCAGCAACGCAAGGACCAAAGTTGGAGCATACGATTCGAACATTATGACTTTCGGGGTTCTATTGTAACCCGAACGACTGGCCTCTGGTCCCGGATCCGCGATCTGTCACGCTCACGGAGTCCCTTGTCGCGCCGCACGCGCCGTCGGTTTCTCGCTCACGCTAAAGACGTGCGC
>JAKOSS010000619.1 GCA_029777145.1 Acidobacteriota bacterium
CGTTCAAGGTTTCCGAACGGGCGGACAGACTGTTCAAATCGTTTTCGCACCTGAAGATGGAGCTCTTCCCGTACATCTATTCGTACGCCCACCGGTCGCGGCTCGACGGGATCAACACGATCCGCCCTTTCAAGGATCATCCTTACCAGTACCTTTTCGGCAATGAAATGCTGATCGCACCGGTTTACAAGCAGGGCGCGACCGACGTCGAAGTGGCGCTTCCGGAAGGCTCGGTGTGGATCGATATGTGGACCGGGAAACATTTCGACGGCGGGCAATCCGTGACGGTTCCGGCGCCGATCGACCGGATCCCGGTCCTCATCAGGCAAGGCTCGATAATTCCGAAACGCCGCTACGCGCGCTCAATCGAACGCGGGACGAACGACGTGATCGAACTCCATTTTTATCCCGGCGCCGACGGCGAGTTCGAGCTGATCGAGGACGACGGAACGAGCAACGACTACCTGACGGGCGGATTCGCGTCGACCATGGTCCGGCAGTCAACCGCGAAAGGAAAGACCGTCATCTCGATCGATGCGACGAATGGTAGTTACCGGAATATTTCTCCGAAACGTACGTGGGAACTGATAGTTCATCAGTCGGAAGGTCCGCGAAAGGTCTCGGTCGGCGGCAAACGATCGAAATTCAAGTTCGGAAACAGCCGTCTCGAAGTTGCTCCGATCACTTTGACGAAGACGAAAGGCGCGAAAATCACGATCCTGAATTAGCTCATTGGATTAGCCGCGGATCACGCGGAGGGCGCGGATAGATCAGAATAGGCATCCGCGAATTCCCGCGCCGATCCGCGACCAGAAACTCACGCGAAACTGATCCCGAATCCATCAACAATCCGCGTTAGCGAACGGAGGCATTCTTATGAAATACGCAACCGTTCGCAGACTCGTCGCTTCTCTCGTCCTGATTTCATCGGTCATTCAGGCGACCGCTCAGACGAAGCGCGCACCTTCCAAAACGACGACAGCCGCAACGCAGAAAACGCAGGCGGCGCCGAAATGCGCCGGCGGCTGGAGCGGCGTCGTTTCGTTCAAAAAGACGCTTCAGGACGCGCTCGACTCGGACGAACCCGGCATCCGCAACGCGATGGACCGGATCATCCACAAGACGTCGCGCAACTACGATTACACCGGCCGCGCCGTCGTCGACGGAACGAATCCGCAATCGGCCGTCGTCAATACGAAGGTGACGATGACCGACAGGGACCTCAGTTGGGGCCAGGAAAAGGTCTTCGATTCGTGCAATTCGCGCGAGGCCGGACACTGGTTCATCATCGAGGGAAACGACGACAAGCAGACCGAAGCGCAGGTTTCGGGCCCCGCGCGGTCGTTCAATCTTTATGTTGACGAAATGAGCGGATCGTATGGGTTCAGCCTCCAATTTCCCGACGCGCAGGGCGTTTACAAACGCGAAGAACATGTCCGCCGCACCGGCCATTGCCAGCCCACGAACAACGAGCCGTTCGACCGTTCGACGAACGAACCGACGAAGATCGAAGGCGAACGATTGTCGATCAGCGGCGAAAAGGTCGATCCGAACAATCCCGACACGATCGTCGGATCAAAGATCTGGGGCGGCGGAACGGGCGAAGTTAAGGGTTTCATCTACGAAGTTTCCTGGCGGTTCTCCCGATGCCCGGGAAAACTGATGATCACCGACCTCAAATTCGAGCATCCGAAGTATCCGGATCCCGACGATTGGAAAGAGATTTCCGAGGTCACCGGCACCATCGACGGCAACCGGATCAAGGTTACGGCGACGGTCCTGAACATGGCGATGGACACCAAGTTCGCCGATCTCAAGGTGTCGGAAACCTACAAGGGCGACAAGTACAACGGTTCGAGGCCCGACGAACCTTTGCCCGAGGGCGAAGTTTCGCTGCGTCTCGAAGCCGGCGAGGAGCGGAAAGTCGGGGTCGTCTGGGACAGCGAAGGCCAGTCTTGGTTCGACGACGGACGCCCGCACCTGATGCACCGGATAAAGGCCGAACTTGAAGAGAACGGGCAGAAAAAGGACGAGAAGGAAAAGCCGGTGAATATCGCGCCGAAGCCGCTCGTGCTCGTCAACGGCGTCTGGGAGAACCATGAGATCTGGGAACCGCTTTATCAGAATTTGTTGACGATGAACCACAGTTACCGATGGAAAGCGTTTCCGGTCGGCAGCGGCAACAAATTCCCGCTAGGTTCGGGCAACGCTTTCCTATCCGGAAGTCCGGCGGTTTCGATCTACGAGAATGCCGACCGGCTCGCTAAGTATGTCAAATACGTTCAGGACGATATGAACGCATGGCACGTCGATATGGTGGCGCACACGACCGGCGGACTCGTCGCGCGGCTTTATCTGCATAAACTGATGCCGTCCGTCGCGGACGCGCGTCCGCTCGTCAAGCACTTGGTGATGCTCGGAACGCCGAACGGCGGGATCAAATGCGCGGACGTTTTCGCCGGAAAGCTCAACACGTTCAAGGAGACGCTGCAGCCCGTCAAGGAATTCACGAATGACGAGATGCTGCGGTTCAACCAGTACGTCGTCAACACGGGCGGAACGAAGATCTCGGCGCTTGCCGGCAATCCCGTCCCGGTGATATGCGGCGGTTTTGATTGGAACGACGGCTTCGTCACCGTCAAGTCAGCGCACTTCGGCGTCTCGGACGTCGGCCAGGCAAACGATCTGACGTACCAGCTTGTCGATGCGAAGAACTTCGGACAATTCGTCAAACCGCATCTCGTAACGGGTCCGAAAGGCATGTACCCGATCCCGGTCAAAAACGATCCGACCGATATCGATCGCTGGAAGGTGAACTCGATCGTGAAATCGGAATGGGGATTCCGAAACGTCGCCTACATGCCCGAATCCGAACAGCCGTTCGCCAAGGAATTGAGGCTCGCGCCGAAAGCGAGCGTCGAACTCGAGGTTCCGGTCGACACGGCGCCGAATTTCGGGATCACGTTCATGGCGCCGCAGTCGGTTTCGGCAACCCTGATCAATGCGCAAGGTGTCGTCGTCAGCCGAAGCGGGCCCGATTCACCGCTTGCCGGATCGATGTTCAGAACGTTGTTCACGAAGAACGCGGTCACGTCGGGCGTCTGGAAGCTGAGAATCGAAAATTCGTCCGATCAGGAACAGGTCTTCGGCGGTTTCGGCTGGTCGATCCGGTAG
>JAKOSS010000620.1 GCA_029777145.1 Acidobacteriota bacterium
CGCGAACTGCGCCAGTCAACGATCATCGAAGAGACGTAAGTGGTTAGTTGTTAATTGTTCGGTCATTCCGACGAACTTGACTAAACACATCAATGAACACCGCTATCATTGTCGCCGCCGGGACGGGTTCGCGTTTCGGCGGCGAAACTCCAAAACAATTCCTTGAGATCGGCGGGAAACCGTTGCTCGTGCATGCGATCGGGCGCTTTGAATCGAGTTCCGAGATCAAGGCGATCGTGGTCGTCCTGGCGCATGATCGGGTGACCGAATACTCCGAATACCTGCGCGGATCGGGAATCACAAAACTGCGTGCCGTTGTGGCCGGCGGCGCGACGCGCGCGGCATCCGTCCAAAACGGACTGCACGCGATCGATTGGAATTGTCCGGTCGTCGCGGTACATGACGGCGCGCGGCCGCTCGTCACCGCCGACGAGATCGACAGGACAGTCAGGGCGGCAGCGGAACACGGTGCGGCTTGCCTCGCGACGACTGTCACCGACACGATCAAGGAGGTCTCGGATGGATTGATCGAAGGCACGATCGATCGAGCGACGCTGAGACGCGCGCTGACGCCGCAGGCGTTCAGGAAGGAGATCCTCGAAATGGCATTCTCGGGTGTCGATCTTTCGGAGTCGGTAACGGACGAGTGCTTTCTCGTCGAACGGATCGGGATCGAGATCGCCGTCGTTGAAGGCAGTCCGCGCAATATCAAGGTCACGACGCCTGACGACCTGCGGATCGCCGAACTCTTTTTGACGGAATCCTAATGCTATGCGAATCGGATACGGAAATGACATTCACCGACTTGTAGCCGGGCGCCCGCTGATCATCGGCGGCGTGGCGGTTCCTTCCGAAAAGGGTGCCGCCGGTCATTCCGATGCCGATGCGCTGACGCACGCCGTGACAGACGCGATCCTCGGCGCGATCGCCGACGGCGACATCGGCAGCCACTTCTCCGACAAGGACGAGCGATGGAAAGGAGCTGACAGTTTCGTCTTCCTGCGTGAGGCAGCGCGACTGATGCGCGCAAAAGGCTTCGAGATCGGTAACGTCGATTCGACGATCAGTCTGGAGAGCCCGAAGCTGAGACCGTACATCGACGGGATGCGGTCGAACATCGCAACGGCGCTGGGATCGTCGCTCGAGAACGTTTCGGTCAAGGCGAAAACCGGCGAAGGCTTGGACGCCGTCGGCGAGGGCCGCGCGATCAGAGTCGAGGCCGTGGTGCTCCTCAAATCTGCTTGAAGTAAAAACTACAAAACGGTTTTTAGCCGCGGATTGCGCGGATTTACACGGATTGTTTCAGGCATTCTACGCGATATTCGCCAAATTCGTGGCCATCCGATTTCCGGTTGCAAAAAGGGCTCCAGCCAAGTCGGCTGAAGCCCTTCGATCATAGGATCCGCATATTGTTTAGTACGGCGTGACATCCGCGCCGTTTTCACGGGCCAGACGGATCACGACGTCCCACGTCTTCGAGATCTCCTTGTTATACGCCCGTTGCTTGGCGTTGAACACGTCGGGATCGACCCGCCGGTCGCGATTCAGCTCAAGATAATCGGAATAATTCTTCCAGGCCTTCATGTGCGCGTTCCATGCTTCGACGAAATCGCGCGGAAAGGCATCCGTGTTCATTGAAGACGACGTTTCGTAATAATCACTCACTGAGTCGGCCCAAGTGGCCGAGACGAGGTTACCGTCAACTAAATCCGTTGAGCGATCATCGCCGTTTGACTTGTCCTGATCGATGAACTGCTCAAGCCGCGATGCGAGCTTCGGTTTCTTCGGGTGTTTTCTGCGATCGCAAGAATACTCACGGACCGGAAGCGGCGCCACCTGGACGACCGGAACATACGGCGCCGGAAACAGGATGCGCACCAAACCTGCGGAAAAAACAAAAGCCACCGCGAACGCGATCAAACCGTATACTGTCCTTGAATTCTTCATTGCTGCTTACAACCTCCCAAAAAACTGGACCTAAATTATCTCCCAACTGACTCCCAAAAGGGAACATTAATTTGACGAATTTCCGGCCAAAATTTGCTAAAGTCTAGCTGATGACTCCACAAGACCTGATCCGCAAAAAGCGAGACGGCGCCCGGTTCACAGAAAACGACATCGAAACCTTCATCAACGGCGTCAGCGACGGCAGTTGGGCCGATTATCAGATCACGGCTCTCGTGATGGCGATGTTCATCCACGGGCTGAATCTGACCGAGCAAAGCGCGCTTGTACGTGCGATGCTGCATTCGGGCGAAACGTTGGATTTCAGTGATGTCGATGCGCCGAAAGCCGACAAACATTCGACCGGTGGCGTCGGCGACAAGACCTCGCTGATCATCGCTCCGCTCGCGGCAGCCTGCGGCGTCGCCGTTCCGATGATCTCCGGACGCGGGCTCGGACATACCGGCGGCACGCTCGACAAACTCGAATCGATTCCCGGTTACAACGTCCGGTTGACCAAGCCGCAGATCAAGCAAGTCCTTAAGAAATGCGGGTTTGCGCTCGCGGGACAGACAAAGAAACTGGTGCCTGCGGACCGCAAACTCTATGCCTTGCGTGATGCGTGTGCGATGGTCGAATCGGTCCCGCTGATCGTCGCGTCGATCATGTCCAAGAAACTGGCGGAAGGTTTGGACGCGCTCGTGCTCGACGTCAAGACCGGCAACGGCGCATTCATGGACACCCTCTGGGACGCCCGTGTGCTCGCCAAATATCTGGTCGCCGCCGGAAAGGATTTCGGCGTCAACACCGAGGCTGTGATCTCCGACATGAACCAGCCGCTCGGACGGTTTGCGGGCAACGCACTGGAAGTTTTCGAGTGTCTCAACATCATGCGCGGAGAGGTCGATGAACTGTCGCAGCCAACATTGGACCTGTCAATCGAACTGACGGCGAGGATTCTCGTACTTACGGGAGTCGAGTCCGATTTCGAGGCCGCCTGCGCGAAGTGTCTCGACAAGATCTGGGACGGAAGCGCGCTCGAGAAGTTCCGCGAGAACATCGCGTTGCAGAAAGGCGATCCTTCGATCTGCGACGATCCCGGCAAGTTGCTCGAGAAGGGCATCAAGCGGATCGACCTTGTGGCAAATGAATCGGGTTTCGTAACCGAGATCGAAACGCGCGCGGTCGGCGCGGCAATCTGCGAGATCGGCGGCGGACGCGTCAAGGCCGAGGACGGGATCGACTACGCGGTCGGTCTCGAATGCAAATCGAAGCTCGGCGACGAGATCTCGAAAGGCGACGTTCTTGGAACCGTTTATTGCAGGTCGAAGTCGCAGTTCGACGCGATTGGCGAAAAACTCCGCAATGCGTATAGAATAGGCGGGGAAAAACCGAAGAATTTGGGATTGATACGCGAGGTGGTTGAATAGCTTTGCTTCGGAAGGCGTTATTTGGGATTGGCGTTTTGGTCCTTTCTGCCGGCCTGTTTGCGGTCTATTCGTGGAAAGTTAACCTGACGATCGCGAGATGCCTCCTAACCGGCGGGCGGCTCGTGACAAATCGCGTGTCCGGAAGTGTGTTCGTCGATGACATTGAAAGGCCTGACGCAAAGCTGTTCCGTCCTGAAACCGGAGAACTTCTGATCTATTTCTCTGACGACGAGGTCTGGGTCGTAAACGATAACATTGTGGACGTTGGTCGGACGTTTGGTGACGGACGCTTCGATCTGGTTTTTGGGCGGTTGCTGTTTCAATCGGATTTGGGGCGAAATTATGCTTTCGCCCGCAGCCACAAATGGGAAATAAATCCGAGATTGGTTATCGACGGCTCCAATATTTCCTTTGAGGTTCCGTCAGATCGTGAAGGACGCATTGTCCATTATCGTATCGAATTGCAAAACTAATGTTTCGAACAATATCAACACTGATCGTTATTTCCTTGGCAGCCGTTTTTCTGTCGTCATGCGGCACGAAGATCGAGGCCGAGCGGCAGTGCAATGTCAAGGTCGGGATCGTCTTCGACATCGGTGGGAAGAACGATCGCTCGTTCAACGCGGCGGCTTGGGAAGGCGTTCGGCGCGCTGAAAAGGATCTCAACATCTGTCTTTACGACGTCGAGCCGGGCAATCCGGTTTCGATCGAACCGGCGATGCGCGCTTTCGCCGAGCGCGACTTCGATCTCATCATCGGCGTCGGATTCGCGCAGGGGCCGATCATGCAGCGGGTCGCGGACGATTATCCGAACATCAAGTTTGCGATCGTCGACGGCGTGATCTTCGAGGCCGACGGCAAGACGCCGAAGAAGAACGTCGCTTCGCTCGTATTCCGCGAGCACGAAGGATCGTATCTCGTCGGGATGATCGCGGCTTCGAAATCGAAATCGGGCGTGCTCGGATTCGTCGGCGGTATGGACATTCCGCTGATCCACAAATTCGAAACCGGCTACGAGGAAGGCGCGCGTTCCGTGAATCCGAACATCAAGGTGCTCGACAACTATGTCGGCGTGACCGATGCCGCGTGGAACAATCCCGGCAAGGGCAAGGAATTGGCGCTCTCGCAGATAAATCAGGGCGCGGACGTGATTTTCACGGCGGCCGGGAACTCGGGCCTCGGCGCATTTGACGCCGTCGAACAATACGGCAAGAACGATCAGGGCGAGGCGAACAAGTTCGTGATCGGCGTCGATTCGAACCAGAACGGAGTCAAACCCGGGTTCGTGCTGACATCGATGGTCAAACGAGTGGACAACGCCGTTTACGACGTCGTCAAGGAAGTCGTCCAGGGCAAGTTCGCCGGCGGTTTCCACGTTTTCGGTCTCGACAAGGACGGCGTCGCGTACGCGATCGACGACAACAACAAGGCGCTGATTCCGCCTGATGTGATCGTTGCGGTTGAAGAAGCCAAGAAAAAGATCGTCGCCGGCCAGATCACAGTCACGGATGCGATGGCCAAGTAATTTGCGATTTTCGATTTTCGATTTGCGATTGCCGTTAAGCGAGGCAACTGACCACCGACCACTGACCACCGACCACTGACCACGGACAAATGCTGGAACTCAAAAACATAACGAAAACATTCGGAAACGTCGTTGCCAATGACGATGTTTCGATCTCCGTTGAAAAGGGAACCATCCACGCGATCGTCGGCGAGAACGGCGCCGGAAAATCGACGATCATGCGGATCGCGTACGGTTTCTACAGCGCCGATTCCGGCTCGATCGAATACGGCGGAAAACCGGTCTCGATCGACAACCCGCACGACGCGATCGCGCTCGGCATCGGCATGGTGCACCAACATTTCATGCTGGTTGACACGATGACCGTCGGCGAGAACATCATACTCGGCGCCGAAGGCGGCAATCAGGCGAGCATTGACTGGCGAAAAGCGAATTCCGATATTCGAAAGCTTTCTGATGAACTGAAGCTGAACATCGATCCGCACGCGATGATCGAAGATCTTTCGGTCGGCGAGCAGCAGCGGGTCGAATTGATGAAGGCGCTTTACCGGAAGGCGGAATTCCTGATTCTCGACGAACCGACGGCCGTCCTTTCGCCGCAGGAAGTCGAGGATTTTTTCAACATTCTCCGTCGGATGCGCGAGCAGGGCAAAACGATCGTTATCATCACGCACAAGCTCGAGGAAGTGCTCGCGATATCGGACGACGTCACGGTGATGCGCGACGGCAAGGTTGTCGGGCGCGTCAAAACGGCCGAAACGAACGCCAAGGAACTGGCGCGGATGATCGTCGGGCGCGATGTTCTGCTGCGCGTCGAGAAGACGGCCGCGAACCCGAAGAGTGCGGTTCTTTCGGCCACGGACGTAAAGGTCGCCGGGAAGCACGGACTTGCGGTGGAGGGCGTCTCGTTTGAAGTTCGATCGGGCGAGATCGTCGGGATCGCCGGCATTGAGGGGAACGGGCAGTCGGAATTGATCGAGGCGATCGCCGGGTTGACACCGATTCTGTCGGGCTCGGTCAAGTTTGAAGGTAGAGAGATTTCGAATCTCGACGTCAGGCACAGGATCGAGCTCGGAATCGCGCACGTTCCCGAAGACCGTCACAAACGCGGATTGCTGTTGGCGTCCGATCTCGCCGAGAATTCGATCCTCGGCGTCCATTACCGTGCGCCGGTTGCCAGTGCAGGGTTTCTCAACCAGGCGGTGATCGACAAGAAAGTGCGCGGAATCATCGAGAATTTTGACGTCCGCCCGCCCGATCCGACGCTCGCCGCGAAGTCGTTGTCGGGAGGCAACCAGCAAAAGCTGATCATCGGCCGGGAATTCGACATCAATCCGAAGCTTCTCTTGGTTTCACAGCCGACGCGCGGCGTCGATATCGGCGCGATCGAGTTCATTCACCGGAAGCTGATCGGTCTGCGCGACGCGGGTTCGGCAGTTTTGCTCGTCTCGGCGGAACTTGAGGAAGTCACCGCGCTTGCCGATCGCCTGCTCGTCGTCCGTGAAGGCAAGATCGTCGGCGAGGTCGACCCGAAAATCGCGTCGGTCGAAGAGATCGGACTGATGATGACGGGATCGTAGCAACGAGTCCGTTTGGAGTTCCGCCTTTAGGCGGCCTTGACGAAAACGTAAACGGGGCGGTAGAAAGTGACTACCTGCCCCGTAACTTTTTGATTGGCCGCCTAAAGGCGGAACTCCAAACTATGGTTATTGCATTTCCACCCAATCGCCGGTATGGATCTCCTGTGCGACGCGCGTGATCATCGCCGTCGCGGTCTTGCCCTGAACGCTCAGGACGACCACTTCCCCGACGACCTTGCGGAGTCCGTTCGGGCGATCTGATCTCGCATCATTCGTCGTTTCGACTCTGCCTCGTGCCTCGCCGCCTTTCTTGCGTGCGGTTTGGTTCGAATACTTGCCGCCGCGGAATTTGTCGGACTCGTAGCCTTCATTTCGCGCCGCCGCCGATTCACGCTTGGAATTCGTGATGATCCCGCCGGTGCCGAGCGGACGGTAAACCGTCAGATAGTCGCCGCTCTTGACGCCGTCTTCCGAGCCGAGATCAACGAAAACGATCTGCTGGCTCGAAAGAAGTTCACGCGAATCGCGCGATAGAAAGATTCGACCGGTCGCGCGTCCCGAAGGATCGGCGAACTGGTCGAGCGCCGGCCGTTCCGTGTACATCGGCGACGTGCGCTGCGGTGTCGGCTGAACGAGATCTCCGTACATCAGGTTGTCGCACGAGGTCCGCACGCGGACGACGGAAACTTCCTGTTTGACGCGGATCACTTCGAGCGCACCGACTTCCATCACGTAGAAACCAAGCGATCCTTTTTTCGTCCACGGCGTGTTTACCTGTCCGCGCGGGCGGATGACGGAAAACATGTCGCCGACCTGAACGCCTTTGTTCGATCCGGCGTTGACGTAAAGGTCGTTGCCTTGCGAAAAGATGTATTGTTCCTGTTCGTTCTGCGCGCCGACGATCTTCATCGAAGTATTGACCGGGACGTCAACAACATAGCCGGCGCAATATAGATTGTTCGGGCCGGCCAGCGGCTTATCGCGTTGGGTGTCATTGATGACGAGCGTCGCCTTGCTTTGCTGGGCGACGGCCGAGGCCGCAAACACGACCGCCGACAGAATGATTGATCCGAAAAAGATTTTGAACAACTGTTGAAACTTCACGATCGTCTCCTTAACTGTTTGAAATGAATATCTTAGGGAAGATATCGAAGAGGCTTACTGACTTGCTTAGGCCCTGTGGGCAACTTCTATCGTAACTTTTGCGTTAAACAAAGGTCAACAAGTTTTTTCTTCGACGGTCCGATCGTGAGCGAAGCGGATTTTTCGGTTCGCCATCATGATATCGACCGAATGCGTTTTGCGGTGCGGAAGATTACGCAACACACCACAAAAATCCACAAATTGCCCGCCGAAACGTCTCCGTTGCGTTGTAGTTCGTGACGGCACATCTCTTGCTCACAGATAGTCGTAGTTCTTTGCATTCATAAACTTAAATAGCTTTTGGAGAACTTATGACACAGAAGGTTTTACTCGGGGATGAAGCGGTGGCGCTCGGCGCGATCGACGCCGGAATTCACGCCGCTTATGCGTATCCGGGCACACCATCCACCGAGATTCTCGAGTATTTATTGGCTTATCAGAAAGTACATAACACACCCCATGCTGCATGGTGCAGCAACGAAAAAACATCATACGAGGAAGCTCTCGGCGTTTCCTTCGCCGGGCGGCGGGCGATGGTCTCGATGAAGCACGTCGGGCTGAATGTCGCGGCGGACCCGTTCATCAATTCGGCGTTGGTCACGATCAACGGAGGTCTGGTCGTGGTTTCTGCCGATGATCCGGGAATGCACAGCTCCCAAAACGAGCAGGACAGCCGCTATTACGCCGATTTCGCGCATATCGTCTGTTTGGAACCGGCAACCCAGCAGGAAGCGTATGAGATGACGCGCGAGGCGTTCGACATCTCAGAACGGTTTCATATTCCGGTGATGCTCCGGATCGTGACACGACTCGCTCACAGCCGAAGCGTCGTCACCGTCGGCGAACGGCGCGAGCAAAATCCGCTCTCAAAAGCCGATTCTCCGGCATCCTGGATCCTGCTTCCCGTCAACGCGCGCCGCCAATGGCATCAGCTGCTTGAGAAGCAGAACGGCCTGCTCGAATACGCGGAGAACTCGGAGCGCAATTCGCTGAAACGGATTGAAGACAACCGCGAGTTCGGGGTGATCACGACCGGCGTGGCGAGGAATTATTACCTCGAGAATTTGCCGGAACTCGATTCGGAGCCCTCGCATCTGCATATCGGCGTCTACCCGCTGCCGGTCGGGAAGATCAGACAGCTGGCATCTCACGTCAAGAAGATATTGGTCCTCGAAGAAGGCTATCCGTATCTCGAACGATATTTGCGCGGAATCATTCCGCCGGATATCGAGATCCTGGGAAAGCTGACCGGCGAGGTGCCGCGTGAAGGCGAGCTGACTCCCGACAACATTCGGACGGCACTGAACCTGCCGGCGCACCACGGACTTGAATTGTCCGGTTTCCAGTTGCCGCAGCGGCCGCCCCGGCTCTGTACGGGCTGCCCGCACGGCGACAGTTTTCACGCAATCCGCGCTGCCATCGACGCCAACGAGAGCGTCTTCGTCGCGTCCGACATCGGATGCTATTCGCTCGGGGCGTTGCCGCCCTATTCGGCGATCGAGACCTGCGTCTGCATGGGCGCGTCGATCGGAATGGCCAAGGGAGCCTCAGACGCGGGACTGCGTCCGGCGATCGCGACGATCGGCGACAGCACGTTCCTGCATTCGGGCGTGACCGCGCTGATGGATTGCATCGCTGCCGACACCGACATGACGGTCATCATTCTCGACAACGGAACCGTCGGAATGACCGGCGGGCAGGCGACGATACTTCCGGATTCAAAGATCGAAAGCGTCGTTCTCGGTTTGGGAGTCGACCCCGAACATCTGCACGTCCTGAACGCGCACCCGAAACAAAACGAACGCAACGCCGAGATCATCCACCAGGAAATAAACCACAAGGGACTGTCGGTGATCATCACGGTCCGAGAATGCCTCGAGACATTGCGGAGAAAGAAGCGCGACAAACAGGCGGAGGCGACGAATGCGGAACTCGTCTGCGCGTGATCGAAAGGAGTTGGATTTATGAGATACGACATCATCATGGCGGGGGTCGGCGGACAGGGTGCGCTTTCCGTTTCAAGCATCATCGCCTCGAGCGCGATGAGCGAGGGCTTGTTCGTGAAACAGTCAGAACTTCACGGCATGTCGCAGCGCGGCGGGGCGGTCGTCGCCCATCTTCGGATTTCCGACAAGCCGATCGCGAGCGACATGATCCCGGTCGGCGCGGCGTCGATGATCCTGAGCATGGAACCGCTCGAGAGCCTTCGTTACCTGAATTATCTGTCGGCCGACGGAATGCTCGTCACCTCGACCGATCCGATGAAGAACATTTCGAACTATCCTGAGATGGAAGACGTCCTGCGGCAGATCGAAATGACGCCGCATCATGTCCTGCTGGACAGCGATCAGATCGCGAAACAGTCGGGATCGTCGCATTCGGGAAATATGGTGATGGTCGGCGCGGCGTCGCATTTTCTGCCGGTTCATCACGAGACGATCGAGAAGTTCATCTCTCAGAGGTTCGCACGTAAAGGCGAAAAGGTGGTCGCCGCAAATCTCAAGGCATATCAGGCCGGGAGGCAGGCGGCGGAAGCGTCGGCGGATTCGACGTCGGTATGCATGGTTTGAAGGACCCTCACGAACTTCGCGGTCTTTGCGTTGGAAGGAACCGCTCTATCGCAAGTCTCGCGGGGTTCTTGGAGAAATCTCGGCCAATGATCGACAAACAAATCAAGGGAAAACTGGCTCCCGCGATCCGGCAAATCCTCAAGAAC
>JAKOSS010000621.1 GCA_029777145.1 Acidobacteriota bacterium
ATTCCCGGACCGTCGCGCCCTCGGTCAAACGCACATGCTTGTCCGATTCCGGCGCGCTGCCCTTTCCGACCTGATCGAGGATCCGTTCCTCGATCGACCGCGGGCGCGGTGAACCGAACTCGCGATCGCCGCCGAAACGATCATCACCTCTGTCGCCAAAGCGCTTGTCGCCCTTCTTCCCGCTCGAGCGACCGAATTTCTTGTGACGATCGTGCGTCGGTGTGTAAACGGTGATCGGCGTCGCCGTTTCGCCGGGCGTTCCGCGGAGTTCACCGCGCCGTTTGCTGCGTTCGCGCGCGATCCTTTCTTCTTCTTTCGCCTTGTCGCTGAGTTTCCCGGTCTTCGTCGGACCGGTCGAGATCTGAAGATCGGTGATCTTGATGCCCTTGTCGACGGCGTCCTTCTTGAGCTTGAGCTGTTTGACCTGAGTGCCGACGGCGGGTGCCGCAGATTCGGCCTCGGCGACCGGCTCTTCCGGCGCCGGAACGTCGACAACTTCCGGCTCTTCCTGAACCGCCACGGGTTCCGCGACCGGCTCCACCGGAGTCTCTTCGACCACCGGCTCGACGACTTCGGGAACGACCGGCGGCGCGGGCTTGACCTTGACCGCCTTCGGCGTCAGCACCTTGATCTTCGCGGCTTCGACCTTCGGAGCCTCTTCTTCAACGACCGATTCCTCGGGCGGAAGCGTTTCCGCGACGACCGGCTCGACCGGCACTTCGACCGGTTCGGCCACAACCGGCGCCTCTTCGGCTTCCGGCGACGGCTCGTCGTGACGCTTCTTGATCACCTTGATCGCGCGCTTCGGAGCCGCGTCGACCTTCGGGATGTACTTGTTTCGGATCTTGTCTGCAAGTTCCTTCGAAACCGAATTCGAAGGCACGTCGACGTCCGCGCCCTCACGTCGGAGATCTTCGATGATGCGCTTCGTATCTTGCTTAACTTCTCTGGCGAGGTCGTAGACCCGAACCTTGTTGCCAACAACGGACATAATTTATCTTTTCTTCCCGAGGCAGGTGCCGATCACCGGTCCTGCCAGTTAAACCCAATTGTTCGCCGCATCGCGGCCCGACTCAGTCCTTATTCATCGTCTTCAGTCGTTCCGCCGTCCTCAACTGCTTCTTCAGCCGGTTCAGTCTCGGTTTCCGTGACTTCTTCGGCGGCAGCCTCAGTTTCGGGTTCCTCGTCGGAACTCTCCTCCGATTCTTGATTCTTTGCTTCAACGATCGCGCCCGCGGCAGCGAGAATTCCCTCCGCCTCGTCGAGACTGATGTCGAGGAAATCGACCAGATCGTCAACCGACATCGCCGCAAGCGATTCGACATCCGTGATGCCTTTGACCTTCAGATCTTCGGCCTGCGAGTTCGAAACGCCTTCAAGCGCAGTGATCGGGACCGCCTCGCCGGACGCCATCATTTTACCCATCTGCTTGGCGATCTCACGCTTGATCACGTCTTCGCTGATGATGTTGATGTCCCAGCCGACGAGCCGCGTCGCCAATCGCACGTTCTGACCTTTCTTTCCGATCGCGAGCGAAAGCTGATCTTCGGTCACGATGACCTCCATCACGCGGCGGTTGATATCGATGATCCGCACCTGGCTGACCTTTGCCGGCGAGAGCGCGTTGGCGGCAAACACCGAAGGTTCTTCCGACCATTCGATGATGTCGATCTTCTCGCCGCGGAGTTCCTTGATGATCGACTGCACGCGCGACCCTTTCATGCCGACGCACGCGCCGACCGGATCGACGTCCTTTTCATTCGACGAAACGGCGATCTTGGCTCGGTCGCCCGGCTCACGGACAGCCGATTTGATGACGACGGTGTCGTCGTAGATCTCCGGAACTTCCATTTCGAACAACCGCTTGAGCAGCTCCGCCGACGTTCTCGAAACGATGATCTGCTGCCCTTTGTTCTCTTTCGTGATCTCGACGATCACGACGCGGATGCGTTCGCCCTGATTCCAGTTCTCGCTGCGGACCTGTTCTTTTTTCGGAAGGCATGCTTCGAGATTGTTGCCGAGATCGATGATCATGTCGCCGCGCTCGAAACGCTTGACGGTACCGTTGATCAACTCTCCCTTGCGGTCGACATATTCGTCGTATACCTTTTCGCGAACCGCTTCACGGACCTTCTGCACGAGTATCTGTTTCGCCGTTTGCGCCGCGATGCGGCCCAGTTCGTCGCGCGACAGCGGGATCAGGAGCATATCCCCGATCTCGATCTCATCGTCGCCGGTCATCTCGATCGCCTCGTCGAGCGACAGTTCGAGCGGATCCTCGGCACGTTCGACAACCGTCTTCGTCACCGAGATCTCGACGTCGCCCTCGTCGTTGTTCCATTCGACCTGGATGTTGTCGCCGCTTTTGTCGAGGTTCTTGAACTGCTTGCGCGCCGCGGCCTTGACCGCGTCCTTCATGGCCTCGATGATCAGTTCGCGGTCGAGCCCGTGCTCGTTGCAGAGAATTTCAATATTCTGTCCGATCGTTGATGTCATATACTTCCGTAAACTCTTGAAAAAAATGCTGATCGCATCCGACGGCGGCATCGCCGTTTCCGATTCCGGACGATCATTCCGCCCGCTTCAATTCCTCGTCCAGGTCAATCTCGAGGTTAGCCTTGACGACCGCGTCGTACGGAATCGTCACACTCCCGCGTGTTTTGTCGTCGAAACGGATCGCCGTGCCTTCGACCCCGGTGATCCGTCCCCGAAAGTTTTTCTGGCCGTCGATCGCCGTTCCGGTCTTCACTTTCGCCAGATTGCCCGAGTACTTCTCGAAATCGCGCAGACTGTATAGTTCGCGTTCGAGCCCCGGCGACGAAACTTCAAGCATGTATGCCGTCGGGATCAGGTCCTCGACATCGAGAAGTTCGCCGAATTCCCGGCTGAAGACGGAACAGTCGTCGTGCGATATTCCGCCCGGCTTGTCGATGAAGACTCTGATCGTCAATGCCTTTCCGGCACCGAGTTTTTCGGCGTGGACCAGTTCGAAGCCGTTCGACTCGGCGACGCGCGCGGCGAGTTGGTTCAACTGTTCATTGACCGTCGGGTTATTCATCGCAGCTTTCAAGCAAAACAAAAAGTGGGCGCGAAACCCACTTGACACGCTCCCACGCATCGCAGGAAACGTTAATAATACAGGATGTGTCGGGAAATTGGCAAGCGTTGCGCCGATGCCCGGAAACGGGCCGTCTAGACGCTTTCCTTGAGTTTGCGGATGCCGCCGGCGATGGCTTCGGCGGACCTTTCCAGCTTCGGTATACCGTCCTTCGACGGATCGCTGCCGAAAGCCTCGAGCGCGGTGATCAGTTCGCGTGCCTCGGAGATGATCCGGGTCGCTTTGCGCCTGGTCTCGGCCGTCGGGTCAACCACGCCGCTGGCGGACTTTTTCGCCTCGGTTATTCCCCAGTGCGTGATGCGCACGACGTCGGCACGCGGGGTCTCCGCGATCCAGCTCTGGCGGCTCAAATGCTGGAAAATGTCCGGATAGCTCGGGAGAAATCCTTCCTTTTTGACGAGTTCCCGCAAATCGACGGCTTCGGATTCACGTCCGCCGGTCGATTCGAGAAGCTTCGCGAGTACTTTGTGGTAAACGTCCATATTCGATGCGTTTGCGGGGAGTTCGGGTACTACGGCACGATTTTATGCGGTATTTGCTTAATTGTAAACAATTAAACCGTTTCCGGACGTGAGCTTACTCGAGCCCGTGAGCCAGTCTGGCAGCTCCGAGGATCCCCGCGTCGTCGCCGAGAACCGCCCGCACGACGTTCGCGCGGAGCGCCGGTTCGCGGAACGCGCGTTCGCGGATCTGATCGCGGACATGCTCGATGAACAGTTCCCAACCGGCCGCGGCGCCGCCGCCGATCACGATCACTTCCGGGTTCAGAACGTTCACGAGATCGGCAATCGCGATCCCGAGATAGAACCCCATTTGACGAAACACTTCGAGCGCAAGCTCGTCGCCGTTCTTCCCTGCCTCGAACACGTCGAGCGAGGTCAGGCGCGGTCGGTTCTGAAGTTCCGACGCAACGTACTGACTTTCGAGTTCGCGGGTCAGGCGCACGACCGCGGTCGCCGACGAGTATTGTTCGACGCAGCCGCGTGCCCCGCAACCGCATGGCGCCCCGAACGGTTCGACGCAAATATGCCCGATCTCGCCGGCGGTTCCGTCCGGTCCGCGCAACGGCCGGCCGTTGATGATTATCCCGCCGCCGACTCCCGTTCCGAGCGTCACCATGATCGAATTTTCGAATCCGCGGGACGCTCCGAGCCAAGCTTCTCCGAGCGCGGCCGACGTCGCGTCGTTCTCGATGATCGTTTTGATCCCGAGTTCGCCATGAACGGCGGCGACGAACCTGAATCCGTCCATGCTCGGCAGATTCGGAGCCTTCATCATGACGCCTTTGCCGACATTGACCGTCGCCGGCAGGGCAGCGGCGAGGGCGATCACGTCGAACGCCGACGACACCGCGGCGATGCATTCACGGGCGGATTCAACGATCGTGCGGACGACGTCGTCGGCACGGTCGGACTTCGGCGTGTCGCGTTTTGTCCGGTGATGGATCTCGCCATCCGGGCCGACCGCGGCCATTCTTAAATTTGTCCCGCCTAAATCGCAGGCGAGTACGACCTTGTTCATCGTAAGAAAATATCGGGGATGATTTGCGACCGGTTGAGACTGCGAACCTGACGCGAAGATTCTAGCTTAATTCGCGAATGCAACAAAGCGCGAGACCCGAACGCTTTCGGCAACCGCGCGGGTCGTTCGAACCGATCAATTCAAATCCTGGGATCAATCATTCACGCGCAGTATCCGCTTTGCCCGCTCGAGCGATTTTTCATCACCGAGCAGCGTCAGGATGTCGTTGAAACGGAGCACGGTCGTCCCGCTCGGGAGCATCATTTTGCCGTCGCGCCTGACACCGACGACGAGGCAACCGCGCAGGCTCAACGCCGCCAGTGTCTTTCCGATGCTCCGGTTGGCCTGGACGCGAACTTCGTCGATCTTCTCGTCGTCAGGTTTCTTCGTCGCGAGCAACTTGAAGAGACTCGGACGCAGAACCATGTTCTCGAGGATCGTCACCGACGCCTGAACGGGACTCATCGTCTCGATGCCCGCTTCGACGAATGCCGCGACATTCGAAGTCGAATTGGCGCGGGCAACGATCCGCTTTTCGCCGTAGTTTGAGCGGATGACCTGCGAGATCAGGATGTTCACCTTATCGCTCGAGGTCGCGACGATCACGCATTTCGCCGTCGGCGCGCCCGCCTTCTTCAGCACCGAGGTGTTCGTCGCGTCGTCGAAGAACACGCTGACACCCTTCAGCTTGCGGGCTTCGGAAGCGTTCTCCTCGTTGTTGTCGATCATCGTCACGGATTCGCCCGCGGTCGTCAGCTTTTCAGCCAGCAAACGTGCCGTTTCGTCCGCGCCGACGATTACAGTAAGTCTTGGCATAACTCCAAAAAATTTCGCCAGGCGTCCGGCGAACGTCCCTTCGATCAGCACCGTCCCGAGGATCACCGCAAATACCAGCGAGACAAGCTGTTTGCCGTCACGCGCATAGCCGTTTTCGATCAACTCGATGCTGAAGAACGTCGCGACGGATGCGGCGACGATCCCGCGCGGCCCGAGAAAGGAGATGAACAGTTTCTCACGCGAATTCAGTTCCGAACCGAGCGTCGAAACAAAAACGCGGATCGGCCGCACGAGCACCATCAGCAGGATGACCGTCGCGATTCCCTTCCATCCGAGCGCCGCAAGGTCTTCTATCTTAAGGCTCGCCGCCAGCAGAACGAAAACCGCCGAGATCGCGATCGAGACCAGGTCGCCCTTGAATTCCTCAACTTCTTCCTTATGCGGGATATCGAGCGATCCGACCGCGATCCCGGCGATCGCCGCCGCCAAAACTCCCGCCTCATGCGCGAAAAGCTCCGCGACAGTGTACGACACGAGCGCCGCACTCAGAATGATGATGCGCGCGTACTTCACCGGCAAGAGATGGAACCGGTTCGAGATCAGATAGATGAAAAGGGCGGTGAAGATTCCGGTCAACGCGCCGGCCGCGACTGTCTCGACGGCATGCACTGCGACGTAGTCCCACGTCCCGCGGTCGGTGATCGCCGTGTAGATCAGCGCGGCGACAATGACGCCGAGCGGGTCGGCGATGATCGATTCGCTTTCAAGCGTCGTGCGGACGCGCCGGTTGACGTTGATCTTCTTGAGGATCGGCGTGATGACCGTCGGCCCCGTGACCGAGACGATCGCGCCGAAAAGGAGCGCGATCTCCCATGACATTCCCATCACGTATCGGGCAAGGAGACCGGCAAGCACCGTCGTGATCGGCAGTCCGATCGTGATCAGCCCCGTGACGGCGCGCGTCGAGTGACGCAGTTCATAGACGTTCAGCAGGAGGCCGCCCTCGAAGATTATTACCGCGACCGCCATTTTGACGATCAGGCGGACGCCTTCGTCGAGGATCTGCGGCTGGATCAGGCCGATCACGCCGGGGCCGAAGATGAGTCCCGCGATCAGCAGCGGTCCGGTCGCCGGAATGCGGATGCGCTCGGCAAGGATCTGCGCCGACGTGCCGATGATCATCACCATCACGAGGGTGAACATCATCGCCATTACGGCTGACTCGGACTTGAGCGAGTTCAGGTAATCTTCGAACATCTTGATCCAGGAGAATCAGCGCTTGATCCCGAATTTTCGGCCGTCCCACGTGAGTTCGTACAGGAGCTGGCCGCGGACCGAAAAGTCGGGCTCGGGGAAATTTTTCTCAAAAACGAGGACCGACGTACCGACGTGCGGCGGCACGTAGATCTTGTTTTCGTTAAATTCAGGAACGATGTCCTTTCCGATATCGACCATTTCGGCCTTCGTGTACTCGAGGAAATGACTTTCCTCGACGGCCTCGGATTCGGTCTTTACCAATACGACGTAACCGCCTTCCTTGCGTTTGAAGATCGCCATCTCGAGGCAGCTTTGAGCGCCGTCGCAGCCGCTTTTCCAATAGCCGTTCCGCGTATCTTCGATCTCGAGAAACCGCTTGACGTAGTCGGCGCGCGCCTTGCTGCAATCCGGATCGCTCGCGCGCTCACAGCCCTCAAGAACGAAGTACTTGTCGGGCAGAAGTTCGAAGAATTCTCGGATCGTCGTCGGCCCGACAGACGGTTTGTCTGATGCTCCGGTGGGATTCGCGGCCGGCGGCGCGTCGGCCGAAGGTGGCGCCGAGTCGGCGGCCGGCGAAGCGTCGTTCGCGGGCGGCGTGTTGGTGGCCGGCACGCTGCCGAACCTCGCGCAACCGGCGGCGCTGA
This sequence comes from Acidobacteriota bacterium, assembly GCA_029777145.1. The sequence continues at coordinate 7,318 of JAKOSS010000621.1, forward strand.
GCAAGAGTGCGACAATGAAAAGTGATCTGATCAATGTGATTCCCCGGTCGACCCCAAATCCGAATTCTCCAATCCGAATTCCCACATCCGCATTCCCCAATGCCTAGTCTTTGCGTCCGATCATGTCGAGTCCGACGGCGGCGACAAGAATTCCGCCCTTGATCAACTCCTGCATGAAATCGCGGACGTTGAGCAATGACATTCCGTTGTCGAGGCTCGCCATGATGAGCGCGCCGAGACATGCGCCGAAGACGGTTCCGCGACCGCCCATGAGGCTCGCGCCGCCGATCACGCACGCCGCGATCGCGTCGAGTTCCTTAAGAACGCCGGCGTCCGGCGTCGCACTTCCGAGCCGCGCGGTGAAGATCACGGCAGCGATTCCTGTGAGCGCTCCGAGAACTGCGTAAACCTTGAGAATGTTGACCTTGTTATTGATTCCCGAGAGCCGCGCGGCGTCGGCGTTGCCGCCGATCGCGTACAAGTACCGGCCGAACGTCGTCGAATTCGTGATGAATGCGCCCACCAATGCGACCGCCAGCAGGATCATCACCGGGATCGGCACGCCGGCATACGAGTTCATGACATAGATGAAGAGGACGATCGCGCCGACCGGGATGACCGTTTTCGCCAATTCGGTGCCGTAGTTCGCCGCCCCGAGTCCGTACTCCTGCTGCGATTTGGCGTGGCGGTACGCGAAGAACACGACCGCGACGATCGCAAGTCCGGCGAGTATCCAACCGATCCGCGGATCGACGTAGCTTTGGCCGATGTTCTTGAACGTCTGATCGGCGATCGGGATCGTCTCGCTCGACGTGATCCCTTTCACCGCGCCGCGCCACGCGAGCAGTCCGCCGAGCGTGACGATGAACGCCGGGATCTTCCCGTACGCCGTCAACGTTCCGTGAAGAATACCGATCGCGACACAGACGACGATCGCTGCGAGGATCGCCGGCGCAATGCCGTATCCGCCGAGGACGATGGCCGCGATGCCTCCCGCGAGCGCGAGAACCGAACCGACCGAAAGATCGATGTTCCCCGAAATGATGACCATCAGCATTCCGACGGCGAGGATGCCGGTGACGGAAGTTTGGGTCATCAGATTCGAAAGATTGAGAGGCGAAAGAAAGATGCCTTCCGTCTTCATATAAAAGAAGAGCCAGATGACGATCAGCGCGCCGAGCATCGTGTATGCGCGGAGCGCCGATGTTTCGATCTTAAAGCCCGATTTTTCCTGCGTTTCTGTCATTTTAGTCTTTCCCTTTGGCCAAACCGCGACCGTCGAAAATTGGAAAATTCGTAAGGTTTCACGACTGACCCGTCGCCGCCGACATGACCTTTTCGGGTGTCGCTTCCGATCGGGAAAACTCACCGGTGAGCTTACCTTCATGCAGGACGATCACCCGATCGGCGAGCCCGAGAACTTCGGGAAGCTCGGACGAGACCAGAACGATCGCCAGTCCTTCCTTCGCCAGCCGATTGATCTCGGCGTAGATCTCCTGCTTCGCGCCGACGTCGATGCCGCGGGTTGGTTCGTCAAGGAACAGTATCTTCGGGTTCGTCAGCAGCCATTTGCCGAGTACGACCTTCTGCTGATTGCCGCCGGAAAGCGTGCCGGCGATCGTGATCGGTGAATTTGCTTTGACGCGAAGCGATTCCATCGTCGAAGCCGCCGCGGCGGTCTCGCGCGAACGGTGCGTCACGAACGCCCCGGAGATCCGCTTCAGTCCGGCCAGCGTCATGTTGTCGAGGATCGTCTGTTCGAGAAACAAACCGTATCGTTTGCGGTCTTCGGTGACGAATCCGATGCCGTTCGCGATCGCGGCCGACGGCGTCCGGATCTCGACCGGTTTCCCTTCGATCTTCAGCGACCCGGACGCGCGTCCCGACCAAGCTCCGAAGATCGACATCAGCAGCTCACTCCGCCCCGCTCCCATCAGCCCGGCGATGCCGACGACCTCGCCCTTGCGGACCGAGAAAGAGACGTTGTCGACCAGTTTCTTGCCCGGAATATCAGGATCAAAAGCCGTGAAATTGCTGACCTCGAGCGCCGTTTCTCCGAACTCGTGCACCGAAACCGGGAAGATGTCGCCGACTTCCCGCCCGACCATCAGCGCGATAACTTTGTCCTTTGTCAGATCGGCAGCGGCGCTCGTGCCGACGGTGCGTCCATCGCGCAGGACGGTGATCCGATCCGCCATTTCGAAAACCTCGTCGAGTTTGTGCGAGATGTAGATCATCCCGACGCCGCGCTCCTTCAGCTTGCGAAGGATCGTGAACAGCGTTTCAACCTCTGATTCCGTCAGCGCCGCGGTAGGTTCATCGAGAACAAGGATCTTCGCCTCTTTTGACAGCGCCTTCGCGATCTCGACCAGCTGCTGTTGGCCGATCCCGAGGTTTCCGACCGGTGTCCGCGGATCGATCGGCAGGTGCAGTTCTTTCAACAGGCTCGAGGCGCGATGGTAAAGCTCGGTCCAGTTGATGACCCCGAACCGCGACGGCTCCTTGCCGAGAAAGATGTTCTCGCCGACCGTCAATTCCTTGACGAGTGACAGTTCCTGGAAGATGATCGCGATTCCCGCGTTCTCGGCCTCGCGGATGTTTGAAAAACGACGTTCAGAACCGTCGACGGCGATCTCTCCGCCGTACGTTCCGAACGGATAAACGCCCGAAAGGACCTTCATCAGCGTCGATTTGCCCGCCCCGTTCTCGCCGACGAGCGCGTGGAATTCGCTTGAATGCAGATCGAACGTCACCCCGTCGAGCGCTTTCACGCCCGGGAACTCCTTCGTGATCTGCCGCATCTCAAGTAGTGACATAATCCGATACCAGGTCTCTAATTGTTGCCGTTGTGGTGTTTGCCGTAACGATTCTAATGCAAAAACCACCGCGTGAACGAATCCGGTTCAGAAAAAACCGAATCTCCCGAACGCCGCGATCGTGCCGTCGGGAGTGCCGCGTGTCGGACGAACGTCAGTGTCAGGAAATTCGCCGCGATGTGGCGCGCATGTTGATTCGGACCCGAACGTGACGACCGCGGGGCAGCGGCCGCCCGTTCGAAATTCACTTACTTGCGCGGTGGCCGTTTGTCTTCGGGAACGTTCGCGTAAACCTCATCATACGACGCGTAACCGTCCTTGATGACGGTGTCCATCAGATTGTTGATGTCAACTACCTGAACGTCGAGCAGGATCGCGGGCACCTCTTTCTTGATGTTGTCGTTCATGAACGGTTTTGCATCGGCAAGGGGTTCCTTTTTCGCGAGCTTGACCGCCGCATCGACCGCTGCCTGAGCGAGCGGGATGATCGGCTTGTAGACCGTCATCGTCTGCTTGCCCTCGGCGATCCGCTGCAGCGCCGCCTTTTCAGCATCCTGTCCGGTGACGAGGATCTTGCCGGCGAGTCCTTTTTTGTCGAGCGCCGAGATGACGCCGCTCGCCATGCCGTCGTTTGAAACGACGAACGCATCGATCTTGTCCGAATTCTGCGTCAATGCGTTCTCGGCGAACTTCAGCGCTTCTTCAGGCTTCCAGTCGTTGATGAACTGATCGGCAACGATCTTGATGTCGCCCTTGTCGATCGCCGGTTGAAGCACGGCAAGCTGTTCCTTTTTCATGATCACGGCGTTGTTGTCGGTCGAGCCGCCGTAAACCATGACATAGTTGCCCTTCGGAACCTTCTGAAGGGCATATTCGGCGATCTTGCGCCCGATCACGGGAACCTGGTGCGAAACGTAAAGATCGAGCTTGTCCGAGTTGATAAGTCGGTCGTAGCTGATCACCGGAACGCCTTTCGATTTCGCCATATCGACCATTTGCGCCGCCTGTGTCGCCTCATGCGGCGCGATCACCAGCACGTCGATGCCTTTTGTCAGGAGTTGTTCGACGTCGCTCAACTGCTTTTCGGCACGGTTGTCCGCAACGGTGATGAAGCACTCGACGCCGATCTTCTTGCAATACTCATCAAACGCTTTCTGGTCACGCTGCCAGCGCTCTTCCTTGACGGTCGCCATCGCGAAACCGATCTTGATCTTCTTGCCGTCTCCCGGACCGGGGCCGCCCGAAGTCGAATTTGCCGGCGGACCCTGTACGCAGGCGGCTGAAATCATCGACAAAATGATC
>JAKOSS010000622.1 GCA_029777145.1 Acidobacteriota bacterium
AGAAAGGGCGAAGGGGAGAAAGGGCGAAGGGGTGAAGGGAGAAGGGGCGAAGGGGCGAATCGGAGAAGGGGCGAAGGGGTGAAGGGAGAAGGGCGAATCGGAGAAAGGGAGAAGGGGCGAAGGGGCGAAGGGGAGAAAGGGCGGACGGGAGAACGGCAATCGCAAATCGAAAATCGCAAATCGCAAATCGCAAATGGAATGACCACTGCTCACGGCTTACCGCTTACGGCTAACTGACAAAGTTGACAAACATCGTTTAACTAAAATCTGTTGACAGATCTAAGTTGCAGATGGTATTTGTTTTATTAGCGCCGGCGCACGAAAAAACGGGCGCTTGCATCATAACTCACCGGCAAAATGGCTGTCCGCGTTTCAAATCAAGGATTTGAGAGTAGTTCGACAATTCCCGACGCGCGCGGGCGGGCGATCCTCTCAGCGATAATCGGTGAACACATCAGCACCGGAGAACCCGTCGGATCAAAAGTTGTAGCCGAGAAATTCGTTACGAGTTTCGGACTCAGTTCAGCGACGATCCGTAATGTCATGGGCGAACTCGAGGGATTAGGCCTCGTTGAACAGCCCCACACGTCCGCCGGACGCGTGCCGACCGACAAGGGATATCGCTTCTATGTTGACAATCTGCTGGGTATTTTGAAGCTTTCGGACCATGATCTGCGATTCATCGGTGAGGAATTCGGATCGCTCGGTCCGGAGCTCAACGAAACGCCCGACAGGCTGCTCGAACGGACCTCGCATCTTCTTTCCGCTCTTTCAAATAACATCGGGATCGTCGTTTCGCCGTCACTCGCGAACGACCACCTCGAGCACATCGAATTCGTCAATCTTTCAGACCGGCGGATCCTCGTCGTGCTCGTTTCGGCACCGAATATCGTGCACAACAAGATCATTCGTCTCAACGAAGCCTTTCCGCAGGACGAACTCGATCGGACGGCACGGTATCTGAACTCTGAGTTCAGCGGCAAGAGCCTCGCCGAGATCCGTGTCGAGATCCTGAGGCTGATGCACGAGGAAAGAAGCCTCTTTGACAAACTGCTCCAGACCGCGATCATTCTCTGCTCCCAGAGCATCGAGGGCGAGGATGACGAGATCGGCGAAGTCTACGTCGACGGAACGTCGAATTTCCTTACGAAGCGCGATTTCACCGATATGGAGCGGCTGCGCGAACTTCTCCGGACGATCGAGGAAAAATCGCGGTTGATGCGCATCCTCAATCAATGCGTGATCCGCGAACCGAAAGCCCAGGGAAACGTTCAGGTGGTGATCGGAAGCGAGAATGCTTCGTCGAGCCTGAGCGAGTGCACTTTGATAACGGCGCCTTACACGATCGGTCGCGGTTCGGCCATCGGCACGCTGAGCGTGCTCGGCCCGACACGGATCGAATATGCGAGGATCATCTCGATCGTCGGATATGTCGCCCGAATCCTTGAGAAGTATACGGCCGCGGATGTGCCTAACAATTGATCCGACGCCGTCACCTTCCACCATCAATCCGAAACAGATCATGGACTCTAACAAGGACATCGAAAATCAAGATCATAGTGTCGCCGAGGTCATCGACGATAGCGCGATTTCGATCGAGGATTTCATCCGCCAGCTCGAACTGCGGGAGAAAGACCTCGATATTACCTCGAATCTCGCAATCGAAGTCGATGACGCCGATTTTGACGACACCAATCCGCCGGAGTTCATTAAGCAGGAGTTCAGCATACCGACGATGACCAGCGAGCCGTTGCGCCCGCTGAATCTTCCGGCAAACAACGTCACGTATTCCGATCTTGAGGACCAGGTTCAGGAACTCAAGCAGAAACTTGCCAAGCTTGAAGACGAAAAGACCGAGATGGCGCGGAATTTCCGACGCCGTCAGTCTGATTTTGACAACTACAAGAAGCGCATCGAGCGCGAGCGCGGCGA
>JAKOSS010000623.1 GCA_029777145.1 Acidobacteriota bacterium
CCAGCGCCGACGCCATCGTTACGCCCGCGCTCGGACCGTCCTTCGGGATCGCGCCGGCCGGAACATGAAGATGGATCCCGTTCTCTTTCATGAATTGCGGATCGATCCCGAATTCCGCGGCATGCGACCAGAGATACGACCGCGCGGCCATCGCCGATTCCTTCATCACTTCACCGAGCTGCCCGGTCAACGTCATGCCGCCGCTGCCCGGCAACGCGGTCGCTTCGATGAACAGCACCTCGCCGCCCATTTCCGTCCATGCCATTCCGGTCGCGACTCCCGGCGGAAGGTCCTTGCGCGCCTCTTCCGGATAGAATCGCGGACCGCCAAGGTATGATTTGACCTCGTTCGCCGTGATCAGAACCTTCCCGACATGTCCCTGAGCGACTTTGAGCGCGACCTTTCGAGCGAGGTTTCCGATCGTCCGTTCAAGCTGCCTGACTCCGGCTTCGCGCGTGTAGCGCATTGTCATCAGATTGACGGCGTCATCCGAGATCTCGATCTGATCGGGCGTCAAGCCATTCTCGGTGACCTGCCGCGGGATCAGATACTCCTTCGCGATGTTGAGCTTTTCCGCATCTGAATAGCCCGACAGACCGATGATCTCCATGCGGTCGCGGAGCGGCATCGGGATCGGCGCGAGCTGGTTCGCGGTGGCAATGAAGAACACCTTCGAAAGATCGAAAGGCAGATCGAGATAATGATCGCGGAACGTGTGGTTTTGCGCGGGATCGAGGATCTCGAGCAAAGCCGACGCCGGATCGCCGCGATAGTCATTGCCCATCTTGTCGATCTCGTCGAGCATCAGCACGGGATTGTTGACTCCGACCCGACGCAGGGTCTGGATGATTCTTCCGGGCATTGCTCCGACATACGTTCGCCGGTGGCCGCGAAGCTCGGATTCGTCGCGAACTCCGCCGAGTGCGATGCGGTCGAACTCGCGGCCCATCGCCCGCGCGATCGAGCGTCCGAGGCTTGTTTTTCCGACACCCGGAGGTCCGACGAAGAGAATGATCGGACTTTTGGAATCCGGTCGAAGTTTGACGACGGCGAGCGATTCGAGAATGCGCTGCTTGATGTCGATCAGGCCGTAGTGATCTTCATCGAGGATCCGCTTCGCCTCGTTCAGATCGAGCTTTTCCTCGCTCGATTTTCGCCACGGCAATTCGAGAATGTACTCGAGGTACGTGCGGATGACGTGATAGTCCGGCGCCGCCTGCGGAAGTTGCTCCATCCGCCGCAGTTCTCGTTCGGCCTCTTTGCGGATTTCTTCGGGGAGGTCGGCGGTTTCGAGCCGTTCGCGCAATTGCGCGGCTTCCGCCTTCTCGCCCGTTTCGTCCTCGCCGAGTTCCTTCTGGATCGCCTTCATCTGCTGGCGCAGGACGTAATCGCGCTGCGCCTTGTCCATCTCGCCCTGCGCTTCGGTCGCGATCTTCGAGCGGATCTGCATGATCTCGAGCTCGCGGGCGAGTGCCGCATGCGTCAGCGTGAGCAGCTCGTCCGTGTTGCTCGATTCGAGCATCTTCTGTTCAGTATCGACGCCGAGGTCGAGTACCGATGCCAGGAAATAGGCTAATTGGACCGGATTCTGCTGTGACATGACAGCGACCCGAACTTCCGGCGGAACATTCGGAAGCATGGCGAGCGCTTCCTGGATCATGCCCTGAATGTTCCGTTTCAAGGCCTCGACGGATTCTTCGTCGATCGTCGTCAGGTCAGGCAAGATCTCGACGGTCGCACGCAGGAAAGGCTCTTCCTGAACGAACGAAACGATGCGAAACCGTTCGACGCCCTGCACGATAAGCTGCAGGACATCTTCGGCGCGCATCATCCGCTTGATGTTGACGATCGTTCCGACCTCGTAAAGGTCTGACGGTTTCGCATCCGAGCCTTGGACGTCGGCGACGCGAACGGTGACGCAGGCGATCAGCTTTTCTTCGGTTGCGAGCGCGGATTCGACGGCGCGCGTCGATCGGGCGCGGCCGACCGCCAACGGCACGACGGTTTCCGGGAAAAGCGTCGTGTTCTGAAGCGGCAAGACCGCGATCTCGAACCGCTGCGGCCGCGGTTTGTCCAAAGGCTGTGTTTTCTGAATATCAGGGTCCATAGCTATTTCTTTTTGAGATGAATCAGCAGCAGACCGTTGTCAAAATTGTTCTCGATCGAAGCACCCTCAATAGACGCCGGGAAATTGAGCGTCTTTTCAAAACGGCTGTAGGTGATCTCCATTTGGTGGTAATGGATCCCCTTTCCGCAATATGTATCGCGGCGCGTGCCGGCGATGTAAAGCGTGTTGCCCGCGATCTCGATCTCGATGTCTTCGGCGGAAACTCCGGCAAGTTCGACCTTCACGATCCAGCCGTCGGGCGTTTGATAGACATCGGCGGCCGGATACCAGAGCCGGCCTGACGTTCGGACCTCTTTCGAGGAGCCGAGAAACTGGAAATAACGATTGATCGACTTAGCCATTAGACCATTGGGGAATTCGGATTTGGGATTTGAGATCGACATCGGCAATCCGCGATCCGAATTCCGAAATGAATTCATTTGCTCCAGAACGCCTTGCCGCTCGAGATCTCTTCCAAGGTTTCGGCAACTTCCAGTTGATCTTCCATTTCGAGTGCGATGTCGGCGATTGAAACGATCCCGTGCAGGACGCCCGAATCGTCGACGATCGGGACGCGCCGAACCTGTTTCTCGCCCATGATCCTCGCGGCCGTAAAAGCAAAATCATCAGGTTTTGCGGTAAAAACGTCGCTCGTCATCACCTCATTGACGAGCGTTTCGCGGACGAGTTTTTCTTCGGCGACGACACGGACCACGATGTCGCGGTCGGTGATGATTCCGACCAGTTTGCCGGTCGCCTCCTCAACTACCGGTAGGACGCCGATGTCGCCTTCCTTCATTCGTTTGGCGACGTCGTAAAGCGTCATTTCCGGCGTCACGGTCGAGACGTTCTTCGTCATGATTTCGCTGCATCGCACACGCGATTGCGATTCGGATCCGGAGTTGTTCATACGGCTATTTTGTTTGAGTTGAGGGCATAAAGCAAGGAAAATTCAAGTCTTCAAGGTGGGAATTACGCCGAACCGACTTTGCTTCCGGCGATACCTCGTCTAAATTGACAACGTGGACCGAACGATTCGGTTGTGTGTCATCATCTGAGGCTCGCTCGCAATTGCCGACGTCCCGTCGCAGCGCATTGGGAATTGATCCCGGTAACTGTCTGGGTCGGACAATCAAATGATCTACCCACTCAAACTCCTTGGCGTTTTCGGGGTTCCGCTGGCCGCCGTGGCCGTCTATCACTTTCGTTATTCAAACCTGAAAGACGGGCCGACGTATTTGATCGGAATGTTGGGAACGACCCACCTGTCGGCCATATTCGCGACATTGGCGGCGTACCTGATGGCCGTCGACGAACCAGAAAACACATTTGTCCGGGGCGCATTCATTTATCTCGTCACTCTCGGGCCGCTGATGCAGCTCGTCGGCGCAATGTGGATCAGAAACAACCGGGACAAGACGGGTGAAGCGAGATTTGCCTACCTTGTTTCAGCGGCTTTTCTGTGGCTGGCCTGGGGAGTCGAATTGGTGCTGGCGATCATAGGTTTGGTTCTTTTGGTCATCTTGGCGATTGTGTTTCTAATTGCGATGTCATTCGGCAAGTTTCGATGAAGCGACGGCGTGTCGCATTTGCACCGTGGTATGTAAACATCTTATTGCACAATCGTTCACGGGTGTCTTATGATGCGGTCGTGGAAGAGGCGTTGAAAATGTTCTTCGTATTCGGCGTTCCCGTGTTCGGAGCCGGTCTCTATCACGCCTTCTTTTCGCGCGTCCGTGATACCACGATCTATCGGACCGGGCTCATGACGACGATTCATTTTTTGCTTTGGTTCTCGATCTTTACGGCCGTTTCCGCCGGGTATGGAAACGGTTATCTGATCGCAGTGATAGTGCTGTATTTGATCCTCGTCGC
>JAKOSS010000624.1 GCA_029777145.1 Acidobacteriota bacterium
ATCAGATGATTCTCGGTCTCGATCTCGATCCCGAACGCCGGCGCGACGGCCTTCAAAACTTTGACGGCCTCGCGCGTAACTTCGACGCCGATGCCGTCACCTGGTAATACGGTTATCTTCATTCGATTTTGGATTTTAGATTTTAGATTTTGGAATTTGGATTGAGGTTCGCGAAGTCTCGTCGCACCTTCGGTTTCTTCACCCGATCTCAGGATATTTTCAACGGAGCGTTTCCGAAAGTTCTCATGAACGATCAAAACGCTCGCGCCCGAAATCCAAAATCAGAAATCCAAAATCCAAAATCCGTCCATCATGCTGCCATCGCCGTCGGGTACCGTTCCGGCAAAATCGCCAGCAGGTCCTGATCGTAGATGTTCTTCTTCTTGTCGGCAAGCGCCGTGAATTTCTGATAGATCTCGCCGACCTCGCTGTCCGCCAGCTCGAAACCGAGTTCGTTGTAGCGCGCGACGAGCGCGTGGCGTCCGGAATGCTTGCCGAGAACGATGTCGTTGTGCGGCACGCCGACCGATCCGGGCGTCATGATCTCGTAACAGAGCGGATTGCTGAGCACGCCGTGCTGATGGATTCCGGCCTCGTGCGCGAACGCGTTGCGCCCGACGATCGCCTTGTTCGGCTGAACGCCGAAGCTGATGATCGACGAAAGCAACTGACTCGTCGGATAGAGCTGCGCCGTGTCGATCCCCATGTAAAACGGCATGCGGTCGGCGCGGACGACGCACGCCATCACGACCTCTTCGAGCGATGCGTTTCCGGCGCGTTCACCGATCCCGTTGATCGTGCATTCGACCTGGCGGGCGCCGGCGACGACCGCCGAAAGACTGTTCGCGACGGCGAGTCCGAGATCGTTGTGGCAGTGGACCGAAATGACGACGTCACGATCACCGACGACCTCTTCCTTTACCTTTTTGATCAGGCTGGCGTACTCGTTCGGCATCGTATAACCGACCGTGTCCGGAACGTTCAAAACCGTCGCGCCTTCCTCGACGGCGACACGGAATACGTCGCAAACATAATCGGGTTCGCTGCGCGTTGCGTCCTCGGCGGAAAACTCGACTTTTTCGACGTAATTTCTCGCCATTCTGACGGCCTTTCGCGTCATTTCGAGAACTTCCTCGCGGCTTTTCTTGAGCTTGTACTCGAGATGAATGTCGGAAGTCGCGACGAAGGTGTGGATCCGCGGCCGGCGAGCCTTTTCGAGCGCCTGCGCGGCGCGGACGATGTCGATCTCGGTCGTTCTGCAGAGCGCGGCAACCTGCGCGTCGCGGCATTCGGCCGAGACGGCACGGACCGCCTGGAAATCACCTTCCGAGGCGATCGGAAATCCGGCTTCGATGATATCGACGCCGAGCGACTCCAACTGGCGGGCCATCCGGATCTTCTCGTCCAGATTCATCGAACATCCCGGCGATTGTTCGCCGTCACGCAAAGTCGTGTCAAATATATCGATCTTTTCGGGTTTCATCATAGGTTACAAGCGCTCCGATTTCGGGTATGCGAATCCTTCTACCAGCGTTTCGAAGCAAGATGCTAACGAACCGGATAGTTAAAAGTCAAGCTTATCTTGTTCATTTTTCCATAATCAATTGTGATAAAAATGTGGCGTCGCACGCGAGTTTTATGCGAACATAATCGTAAAACGTTTGCTTATGTTGAACTCAATTTGATAAATTTGAGTAACAATTTCATTCTCAGTGATTTAGCCGAATTCGCCGCGGAGGTTCAATGGATATCAATCAGTTGGAAGTTTTGGTTGCCGTCGCTCAGGAACGGAGCTTTTCACGGGCCGCCGAAGTTCTGAACAGGACACAGCCCGCGGTCAGCCAGGCGATCCGGCGACTCGAGCACGAGATCGGCGAAAAGCTGTTCGATCGGTCGTCAAAGGACGGCACGCTGACGCTCGGCGGCGAGATACTTCTCGACTACGCGCGGCAAATGTTGAATTTGAGGCAGTCGGCGCAAAACGCGATCAAGGAAATGCGCGACCTGCACCACGGCAAGGTGACGATCAGCGCCAACGAGCACACCGTCTTTTACCTTCTTCCGGTCATCCGCGAGTTTCGAAAGCTCTACCCGTTGATCAAGATCGAGGTCCGTCGCGGCGTCGCCAGCCGAATTCCGAAAGAGATCACCGCGCGTGAGGTCGAACTCGGCGTGGTTTCCTTCAAGCCGCATGACAATTCGGTTATCGCGGTTCCGGTGATGACCGACGAACTCGCGTTGATCGTCGCTCCGACGCATCCGCTCGCCACCCGTTCGAGCGTGTCGGTGAAAGAACTTGGCGTCGAGACGTTCATCGCGCACAACGCGGTTTCGCCGTATCGCGCGAAAGTCATCGAGACGTTCGAGAAGCACAAAACGCGGCTCAATATATCGGTTGAATTGCCGTCGCTCGAGGCGATCAAAAGGCTCGTTGAGACCGGCGCCGGCGTCGCGCTCGTGCCGAAGCTCACGGCGCAGAACGAGTTGGCGAACGGCGAGCTTAAAGCATTGTCGGTACAGGAGATGAAGCTCGAACGGAAGCTCAATATCGTATATCGCAAGAACTCGGTGCTGTCGCATGCGGCGAAGAGGTTCTTGAAACTGGCAAAGGAGATGAGCAAGGTCTGAATCGGCGGTCCGGGAAAAGATTTGCGTTTTCCCGCGAGTCCGTTCAGAATCCAACTGACCGTTCCTTTTACCTATTTATATGAGTGAAAAAGACTTTTCAGGAGCGCTCTCGCCGTCTGAGAGGCGCTCGTCCGATCGGAAGAAACTCATCGTTGAC
>JAKOSS010000009.1 GCA_029777145.1 Acidobacteriota bacterium
CGCGTTCTGCCGTTCGAGAAGGTCTCGGACGACGAGTTCTTCGGAACGGAATTCGAACATCTGACCGGCGTTTTCGGCGCCCGGGCACGGGTCGTGCGCCTGAAACTCGGAAGCGAAACGATCGAACTCACCGAATACCTGACGGGCGGCGGAAGGCCGGTTCCCGTCGATTCCAGAAGCAACGACCGTTGGTTCCAGCACGTCGCGATCATCGTTTCCGACATGGAAAAGGCATTCGCCGTTCTCAGGCAGAACAAGGTCCGGTTCGCTTCGACCGCTCCGCAGACGCTCCCGAAAACGATCCCGAACGCCGCCGGGATCACGGCGTTTTATTTTCGCGATCCGGACAATCACGTGCTCGAGATCCTGCATTTCCCGCCCGACAAAGGAGCGAAGAAATGGCACGATCTTGAATCGTCCGGACAGACATTCCTCGGCATCGACCACACGGCGATCGTCGTCGAAAACTCGGACGCAAGTCTCGGGTTCTATCGCGATCTTCTCGGACTAACGGTCGCCGGCACAAGCGACAACTTCGGAACCGAGCAGGAGCATTTGAACAACGTTTTCGGCGCTTCGCTGCACATCACGGGGCTGCACACGAAGAACGACGGGATCGCCGTCGAGTTCCTCGAATACCGGGCACCGAAGGACGGACGTCCGTTTCCGGCCGACACGCGGAGCAACGATCTCTGGCATTGGCAGACGAGTTTTGAGTCGAGCGCTGTCGGAACGCTGCTCGACAGCGTCATCGCTTCGAAATCGCGGATGATCTCGACCGGAATTGTCGCGACCGATTGGAATAAATTCGGATTCAAACGCGCTATATCATTTCGCGATCCCGACGGCCACGCCGTGCGGACGATCGAGAGGTGAACATGAAAAAAACGATCATCATTTCGTCGGTTGCGGTCGTTGCGATCGCGATCGGCGCATTCTTCCTTTGGCCGCGGGCCGAGGGCGTCAAACAGGTGAACACAACGGCCGACAACGTCGCGATCAAAGGATTCGATACCGTCGCATACTTTTCGGACTCGGACGCGGTTCAGGGAAATCCTGACTTCAAATTCGTCTGGAAAGGCGCGACGTGGCTGTTCTCATCGGCCGCGAACCTCGATAAATTCAAGAGCGATCCCGAGAGTTTCGCACCGCAGTTCGGCGGATACTGTTCATGGGCGGTATCGCACGGCTACACGGCCGACGGCGATCCGACCGCGTGGAAGATCGTCGACGGTAAGCTCTATTTCAACTACAACCAGAAGGTGAAGGAAAAATGGGAAGCCGAACAGGACAACCTGATCAACGTCGGCCGGACCAACTGGGAACAGTTCAAGGTGAAGAAGCCTGTCAAGAAGTGAGTCCGGCATGCCGGACTCAAATTCCAGGCGGAGCATTCCAAGCGAGGCATTTCAAGCTGCGCGTTCCAGGCGGAGCATTCCAAGCGGAGCATTCCAGGCGGAGCATTCCAAGCGGAGCATTCCAGGCGGAGCATTCCAGGCGGAGCATTCCAGGCGGAGCATTCCAGGCGGAGCATTCCAGGCGGAGCATTCCAGGCGGAGCATTCCAAGATTCCAGCTGCACCTGGAATGCCTTGCCTGGAATCTTGGAATGTTCTGTTTGGAATTTTGGAATGCACAGCTTGAAATGCTCCGCCTGGAATGCGCAGCTTGAAATGCTTGGAATGCCCTACTCCGGTCTCTCCTGCTGCGGCGCGAACGACATGAAATCGACGGCGAAGCGCCGCGTGTACTCGTCGAGCAGCGAAAGCAAGCGGTTCTGATCGGGCGAGCGGAGAACCAGTCCGACGTGATATTCGCGTTCGGGCCGGCAAAAGATCTCGGGCGCCGTATATGAAGACGTGTCAGGCCATTGCTGGCGGGCGAGCGAAACGATAATGCCGCCGAATTCCTTGCGGATCGGCTCCGGGACGTACGGTTCATCGTCCGCCGCGGTCGCGATCCGGGCCCATTCGCGCCAGATGTTCAGCCCGCACGCCGCCTCGAATGCTTCTGCCGTGTAGGCGCCGCCGACCCGCGCTCCGACTTCCAAAAAGTAGAATTCGCCGTCGGCCGCCGATCTGATGAACTCCGCGTGAGTCGCGCCGTTCCGCAGTCCAAACGCCTTGATGACCTTCGCATTCGCCTTGAGCAGTTTTTTCCGTTCCGGACCCTTGTAATCGATCGTGAACGAGTTCGACACGCCGCCGCCGACGGCGATCTCGAGCGGGGCGCGGCCGTAACGGTTGGCGCACGCGACGGCGACCTTGCCGTTGCTCACGAGCGAATCGACGTGATAGACATCGCCGGCGATGAACTCTTCGAGCAGGAACGAATCCGATCGCTCGCGCGGATCGTCGTTCGCATTCAGTTTATCGATTGCCCGCCACACAGGCTCGGTCTCGGTGAACTTTTTGATCCCGATCGCCGAGGCGTCGGCCCGCGGTTTGAGTACCCACGGCGCCCGAACGCTTTCCATGAATTCGCCGATCTCCTGATAATTGAGCGCATGGACATACCGCGCCTGACGAATGCCGTGAACTTCGCCGGTCGCGCGCATCGCAAGCTTGTCGCGGAAGAGCCTCGCGCGCGAGCTGAACATTCCTGTAATGCAAAGAAACTCGCGGATGCGGCCGGCGGTAATGACGTCGCCTTCCTCGAGCGCGACGACGCGGGTCGGTTTGTTCATCCGGGCGGATTCGGTGACGGCCCTGACATAATCTTCGATCGACGCCTCATCGGGCACGGTGACGACTCCGTCGAGGCAGTCCCACGCCCATTTCGCCGTCCGCATTTTCTCGCGCGTGACGAGAAAAACGCGGTGTCCGAGCGCTTTCGATTCGCGCATGAAATCGTTGCCCTTGAAGTAACTTGCGAGGCAGTAAACTGTATGCTGGCGGCTCATAAAAACGAATTAATCCTGACTTCGCGATAATGCGCGGTCGGCTTAATTATATCGCTTCACAACGCCGAGATGGCATGCGTCAGTGGAATAATTTCGATGTTTTCGGGAATCAAAGGCGTGTATGAATGCTGAGAACGAAAGGCTGCGGCAAGGAGCCGCTTGGAAGCACTGGGGACCGTATCTTTCGGACCGTGCGTGGGGCACGGTGCGAGAAGATTATTCGCCGCACGGTTCGGCGTGGGATTACTTTCCGCACGATCACGCAAGGTCGCGCGCGTACCGCTGGAACGAGGACGGACTGGCCGGGATCAGCGACGCCGAACAGCGCATCTGTTTCTCGATCGCGCTTTGGAACGGCCGAGACCCGATCCTTAAAGAACGTTTGTTCGGGCTCACCGGAAGCGAGGGAAATCACGGCGAAGACGTCAAGGAATACTACTTCTACCAGGATTCGACTCCGACGCATTCGTACATGCGTTTTCTCTACAAATATCCGCAGAACGAATTTCCGTACGCGCAATTGATCGAGGCGAACCGCAATGCCGGAAAACTCGCCGACGAGGTCGAATTGCTCGACACGGGCGCGTTCGACGAGAACCGCTATTTCGACGTCGTCGTCGAATACGCGAAGGCCGGCGCCGACGACATTCTCGCGAAGATAACGGTCCATAACCGCGGCCCCGAGGACGCGCGGATCAACGTTCTGCCGACGGTCTGGTTCCGCAATACATGGAGTTGGGATGCGATTGGTTCGATCCCGCGGATGAGTGCGGACGGCAAAGACGCGATCTTGATCGACGGGGAATTCAGGCTTTA
>JAKOSS010000062.1 GCA_029777145.1 Acidobacteriota bacterium
ATTTTCGCCGGTTCCGACGACCCTCCATGTACCATCGTTGTCCGTAATCGTGACGGTCGGCCCTGTGTACTCGGTCCAACCGTCACCTGGAGTGCGTCTGTATTGTCCTTGTCCGTTGGTATAGACGGTGCCCGTAAAGCCCGATCTTTGATTCGTCTGCAGCCCCGTCGGGTCGGTGTTGACCAGCGGGCTGTTCAGGACGTAGGTGTAGCGGTTGAAGGTTTGGGGATTCGCGCTCTTGCCGCTTGCAAGCAGCGGATCGACCGCGGTGAACCGGCCGTGGCGGTTTTCGTACATTCGGGCTTCGGCGAAATCGAGGCCGGTTTCGATGTCTTTCTGGTATCCGGTGAAGCGCTGGCGGACTTTGTCTTCGGTCGAGGTTGAGTATTTGTCGGCCGTCTTTCGGGCCGAGCCGTCGGCCGCGAGGTCTTCGCCGAACGGCTTGAAGTCGCGTCTTGAAACGACGTTGCCGTTTCGGTCCGTCACAAGGCGGACGCTCAGCAGAGTGTCGGTCGCGACGTAGCTCGTGTTCGGATTCTCGGGCGTTTGGTTCGAGTATTCGGCGATCAGCTTGCTGCTCGCGTCATACACGAACACGATCGTTTCAAGATCGGTGACCTTCCTGACCCTGCGGCCCTCGCGTCATAAAAGTACCGCCCGATCGTCTGGCCCGACGCATTCTTTACTTCGTGCTGCTTGTTCTCGCCGTTGAAGACGACCTCGCGGTTGTCGCCGTCGGTCGTCAGATTGCCGTTTTTGTCGTAGCGGAAGTTCTGATTCGCCGTGACAAACCGGTTCGTCGCCTGATCGATCAAAGGAGTTGTGGTCGTCTGGACCGCGCCAGAACGTTACTGCAGTGTCCCTTTGCTTCCAAGATGACGGAATCCTCAACAATTGAAATATTGAGTCACATCGAGTTCGTCAACCCGACTGAACGTGATCGGAAAGCGAATACGAGACAACGTCTCCCGAATCGGCGGCGGTAGCTCCTTAAATGCCAGCCGGATCCTGGGCGTTGCACAACGAAGATATCCTCTAGCGTATCGTTTACCGATGTGTTCTATCTCGTCAAAAACGAAGGCGCCCTTTGACGCATCAGCGTGCCACCCGTCCGTTTCGACAAACGTACCGCTTCCCGTCCGCAATCGTTGCAATACGGGCGCGATCTGCGCGTCCGTTGCTGAACAAAGGTTCGCGAAGAACTCATGCATTGAACGGTAGTCACCTTCGTCATTGACAACAATCTTCGGGATAGGGAGATATCCGGCATCAAAAAATCCGATATTGCCTTCGCGATCCAAAGCGTACCATCTGAAAACCAGTCCGTACCAAGCCTCGCGGGTAAATTCAGGACCTAGTTCATCCAAGCTGTTTTGGTTCACCCGATTCTCCTCACGCGATCAATTTCTTCGATATACGTTCGCACCAGTTCCGAATAATCAATCGGATCGTTCAGCTTACCGTGCTCAGGCAATATGCGGGAAACTCAGCGACGCACATGCCGGCGATTCTTAAGAGAATCGACCATCAAACGGGCGATGCGAGAGGATAACAACAGCAAACCCGTTGACAGGATCAGCAACATGAAACCAAGGAGCGACAGAACTTTTGAAGTTGAGTTCGCCACTTCACGCTGCGAATCACTGTAATCAAGTTCAAAAACCATGAAATCCGAGAAGAACATCAAACCAATACCCGATGCCAGTAAAGCAACAGCAATCAGGATGACGGCAGCGGTGAGAATCTTCGCGACATGACGCGAGGTAAAACCCTCGCGGTTACGTCCTGTTTCTGTTTCTCCGTCGGTCCCAAAACTCTTCACCCCGACTTCACTGGAACTGGTACTTCCCGGGCTGGCGTGCTTGGTTCCTTCGTCGTTGTTCTTCATCTCTTTTTCGCTGATTTTCTTGTTCGGCATCTCGTCGTTTCTTCTCCTCTGGAGTTTCTCCCAAATCAGTAAGTAGATTCAAGGTAACTATTGCCGCGTCCCTTACTTCGTCGGTAATCTTCGTTTGCGAAACGGTAACGTTCCCGTTCTGATCCATCGATGCAGTGTAAAGCCCGAAATCCCTGAAGTATTCAATTACCTTAATTGCCATCGCTTTCGGCGACAAACCAGGGTTGTTCAGTCCGATCCTCCGACCAATTTGATTATTTAGCAGGTCGATCGTTTGATCCGCGGCCTCCAAATTCTTCTCCGCGTCCTTGCCTTCGAATTTTCGAACACTTAAGTCGGCTTTAGGATTCCATTCATGCACGTTTCCGGCCTTGAGTGCGATATCAGCTCCAAGTTCTTTTGTGATTATGGCCTGCCATAACGCGTGTCGAACGGCATTCACCTGCGTCCCGTTCCCGAAGAATGTGCCCTTGTTCGGATTTATGATCATATCTGATAGGATCGCGTTCCTTTGAGACAAGCGGATCGCATATGACGAAAGGCTGAATCTCTCGCTTCCCGTGCCGATTCTAACAGCGTTATCGTAGTTTCCCACCGCAAAAGCTAACGCCTTCAACGACGGAATCCACGGCGCGCCGTCATATGCACCTCCTCCAGCTTGCAATCCCTTTGGATCGGTCAATATCAACGGATTGTTCAAAACATAAACAAACCGATTAAACGTCTGCGGATTCGCTGATTTGCCGGATGCAAGCAGAGGATCAACCGCCGTGAAGCGGCCGTGGCGGTTTTCGTACATTCGCGCTTCGGCGAAGTCGAGGCCGGTTTCTTCGTCTTTCTGATAGCCGGTGAATTTCTGCTTGACGTTGTCGTCGGTCGGTTGATAGGCCATTACCGCCGCACGGGCGCCGATGTCGGGGGTGACCTCTTCGCCGAAAGGCTTGAAATCACGGCGGGAGATGACGTTGCCTTGACTATCGGTGATCACCCTTGGCGATCCCAGCATATCGGTCGCCGTGTACCGCGTCGTCGGGTTCTGCGGCGGCGCGGCGGTCGTGGTTAGTGTAACGTTCTTTCTGTAAATTCATTCTTGCCGTTGA
>JAKOSS010000625.1 GCA_029777145.1 Acidobacteriota bacterium
CCGCTGGTCGGCGTCGCAACCGAACCGGTCGGTCGTTCGATGATGTCTTCCGGAAGGATCGACGGCGCCCGGATGACACGCGGCGTGATCGCGATGACGATGTCGACCTGACGATTGTCTTTTGTCGGAGCGGTAAAGAAACGGCCGAGGATCGGGATCAGCCCGAGCAGCGGAAGTCCTGAACGGCTGTTGCTTTCGACACCCTGCGCGACGCTCGCGAGCAACAGTGTCTTGTTGTTCTGGACCCGCGCCGTGCCTTTGATCGTGCGTTCGGTAAATACCGGCGTCAGCGAACTCGCCCCCGCGACGTCCTTTGATTCGATCTCCATTACAACCTGGACGTCCTGATTCGGGAAGACGATCGGCTTGAACTTCAGCGTCAATCCAACCTGTTCGTAATTGATCACGTCGCCGACGAAGCTGTTATTGACGTTCGTACTGCCCGTGCCCGTAACCGGTGCAAATGACGCCGTTTTGACCGGAACGCGCTGTCCGATCCGCGCCGACGAATCCTGATTGTTGAAGGCGTGGATCTGAGTCGACGCGAGCAGCTTCGTATTCGACTTGTTCTGCAGCGCCGTAATATTGCTCACCGGGATTCCGAGCGCGAGGCTCGCCACGTCCGCTGCCTTGAACGGAAAGTTCGAGGTGATGTTTTGCGTCGTACCGGTGGTAAAAAACGGCAAATTCACGCCGCCAAGGTTTCGGAGTGTTCCGTTGTCACCGGTCGTCCCGAGCTGGTTCCCGAACTGCATCAGGTCCGATTTGTTGACCTCGTAGATCGCGACATCCATCACCACCTCGGCGCGGTCCTTATCCAGCGACTGGATAAGTTTCTCCATCAAATTGATGTTTTCGGCCGTGTCGCGGAGCGTGATCGAGTTCGTCTCGTCGTCCGTCAGGACGATCGTCGGCGTTCTTCCCTGCTGAACCGGGATCGCCTGCTGAACGACCTTGGCAACGTCCTTCGGGCTCGCATTCGCGAGATAAAAGGTACGCAGGACAAGCTGTTGGAAAAAGTTCCGGCGGTTCTGGTTGGCGACAAGGATCGTGCGCGGGCCAACTTTCTGGAAAAAGAGATTCTGCTGAAGAAAGATGTAGTCGAGCGCTTTTGCCGCGGTGACGTCTTTCAGATCGATCGTGATGTTCGTCTTCTGACGGAACGAATCGACGTCAAAAAGAACATTCAGATCAAGGCGCCGCGCGAGTTCCTTGATCACATCCTGCAGATCGCGGCTCGGGAAATAGAAGTCGGTCAAAACCTCGAGCTTCTGCGGTACCTGAAAATTCGGCGGCAGATTGTCCGGAGTGAATTTCGTCGGAACAAGCTTTATGCCGTCCTTGGATTCCTCGATTCCGCCGTTGATCTGCTCCTTGTAGAGCCGCGCCATTCGCTCCATTTCGGCCTTCGCTAACTCGTTCGTCGGATCATAGCCGTACGCACGCCTGAAAGCTTCGTATCCGCCTTTATAATCTTTCTCGTTCGCCAGCGCAGTGCCCTTTTTGATGTAGAGCTGCGACGCCATGAAGGTCGCTCGTTGGTAATGCAGGCGATATTCGGGGTTCTTCGGATTGTCGTTCAGCGCGAGCGCGAACTGCTCGACAGCCTTGTCCCAATCTTCCGCCATTTCGGCCTTCATGCCTTCCTTGAAGTATTTCTTGCCGTCTCCGTACGCCAAAATGGCGGTCGGCGAAAGCATGGAAACGAGTATGACCGAACAGAGTAAGAAACGAAGTCTTGCAGAAATTTTCATAACTGGCAGTTCCGGAAATTAGGATCGCAGGTTTCGAATCGAAAACGCGCCAAAGAGTACACGAACGATACGGACGATAGTTCCAAAAAGAAGACGGCCGCCCAAAAACACCTTATTTTCAACGCACTACGCAAAAATTGCAACACGATCAGGCGAAGCGGACCGGTGCGCGATTATTTCGCTTCTTCGACGAACGTCACGCGGTTGATCTCGTGCAGCGTCGTCTGGCCGCTGAATACCTTTTTCAAGGCCGCGTTCCGAAGACTCGACAGCCCTTCTTTCTGGGCCTCGCGGCGGATCTCAGATCCGGGACGTCGCGCGATGATCATCTCGCGGATCGTGTCTGTCATGTCGAGAAGTTCATGGATCGCCGTTCGCCCACGGTAACCAGTGTGATTGCAGGCGTCGCAACCGACGCTCATCAGGAACTGATGCTCGCTTCTGATCTCGGGAAGCAAACCGGAGACCGAGATCTCCTCGTCCGACGGAACATATACGCGTTTGCAGGTCGGGCACAGCTTGCGCACGAGGCGTTGCGCGAGAACGCAGTTGAGCGCGGCGACGAAGTTATAAAGATCGACGTTCATGTTCAAGAAACGGCCGATGACGTCGATCACGTTGTTGGCGTGGACGGTCGTAAAGACCAGGTGTCCGGTCAGCGCCGAGTTGATCGCGATCTGCGCCGTTTCTTCGTCGCGGATTTCGCCGACCATGATCTTGTCCGGATCGTGACGGAGGATCGAGCGCAGCCCGCGCGCGAAGGTCAGGCCTTTCTTCTCGTTGACCGGGATCTGCATGATCCCCTGAAGTTGATATTCGACCGGATCCTCGATCGTGATGATCTTGTCCTCGACGTTCCGGATCTCGTTGAGCGCGCCGTAGAGCGTCGTCGTTTTACCCGAACCCGTCGGTCCGGTGACGAGAACCATGCCGTACGGCTCCTTGATATACAGCCTGAAGCGGCGAAGATCGTCCTCGTCGAATCCGACGACGTCAAGGCTCAGATTCTTGAACTCCTCGGAGATCTGTTCCTTATCGAGAATACGGATCACGCAATTCTCACCGAACACGGCCGGCAGGATCGAGACGCGGAAGTCGACCGTCCGCCCCTTGTAACGCACGCGGAATCGGCCGTCCTGCGGGATGCGGCGCTCGGCGATGTCGAGTTCCGACATGACCTTGATGCGCGAGATCAGAGTTTGGTGATAAGCGATGTCGATCGGATCGACCTTTTGATAGAGCGCGCCGTCGATGCGGAACTTGACCGAAACGTCGCGGTCGCCGGCCTCGATGTGGATGTCGGACGCCCGCGATTCCATCGCGTTGTAAACGATCGTGTCGACGAGCTTGATGATCGGCGACATGTCGGAATCGCTCGCGAGACGGTCGAGATCGAGCACCTCTTCGCCCTGATCGGTCTCTTTGACGAGAGAGATCTTGAACGTCGAGGCCGCTTCCTGAAGGACGCGCTGCGTTGCATCGCCTTTCTTGAGCACGACGTCGATCGCCCCCTGCGTCGCGACATATGGCACGATCCTGACGTTAAGCGCGTTCTCGAGTTCGTCAAGCCGTTCCAAATTGGACGGATCGGCCATCGCCGCATGCAGATTGCGCCCGTCGCGCTTGAGCGGGACGAAATGATTCTTCAGCATCAGATCGACCGGGATCCGCGAAAGCTCGTCGTAATCGATCGGTGACGATTTGTCCGGCGGCAGCAGATCGATGTACGGCAAACGGTAACGCCGCGCGAGCGCCTTTGCCTCGATAACTTCCGGCGGCTCGTTCTCGAGAAAATCCGAGAGCTCGATCTTGGGTGACGAAATATTGGTTTGCACCTGAGTGTTCGAATCAGACATCTTTCACTTCCCTCTTAACGCGCGCCGCGTCCGCCGAACGGACCCGATGAAATGGTTTGAATGATCGGCAGATAGATCGCGAGCAGGATGACGATAACAACGATCGCCATCAAAACCAAAATGATCGGTTCGAGCAAAGTCATCAATTGTTCGAGCCGCACCTCGGATTCCGCGTCGTAAAAATTCGCGACCTCGTCGAGCATCTCCCGCAAACTTCCCGAACTCTCGCCGATTCCGATCATATCGAGCGCGAGTTCCGGCATCCATGCCGCCTGGGAAAGCGCCTCGGTGAAACCGCGCCCTTCGCGGATCAGCGGCAACACGCCCTGACTGCGGCGTCGAAGCTCAAGGTTTCCGATCGCCTGCGAAGCGATGTCCCACGCATCCGGCACGGTGATTCCGCCCGACAGCAGTGTCGAAAGCGATCGTGCCAACTGCGCCACGGTCATCTGCTTGATCAGGCTCCCGGCGAGCGGCAGCCTCAAAAGGATCTTGTCGAGAATCAGCTTCCCGTTCGGCGTCCTGATCCAGACGTAAAGGGCAAGCATGACGACGATCAGCACCGGCAGTAGCC
>JAKOSS010000626.1 GCA_029777145.1 Acidobacteriota bacterium
AGCTCCCGTCGTAATAAATCAGGGTCGGCGCCTCGACAAACACGCTGTCCTTCCACACGAAGTTGTTCCGCCGGAACTCCTCGCCTTCCGGCAGTTTTGTGACGAGCTTCGACTTGTCCGCTGTGATCCGGTATTCGGTAAGCGGGACGCGTCCCTTGAACGATTTCTCGCAGACGAGATAACCGGCTTCTTCGAGTTTCCGCGCGTGGACGCTGACGTTGCCGTCGGTCGTGTTCAGCAGATTCTTGAGATCGCTGAACGACAGCGATTCATTTGCCGCGAGCGCGCTGATGATGCCGAGCCGCATGCGCTCGTGGATAATCTTGTCGAGTTCGTTCGAAACGCGTTCCGCGGCCTTTTCGACCTGCAGCGCAGACCGCGTTTCCATCTCATCACCCGTATTTGACGCAACTTTTCTCAATCCCATAATTCAAGCAACTGATCCCAGTCTACGTGTATCAACCTCCAAATTTCCGGCCAATGATCGCGCCGAAGACAATGTGCAGCAGTCCGAAACTCGCTCCCATCATCGTGTTTCCGTAACCCGCCGGAAGAAAGAAGGCGATCGCGCCGAGCGCCATAAAACACCAGCCCATGATCGGAACCGGCCTGACGGAGAACGCGCCGCCGCAGACGACTGCCGCGCCGTAACAAATGATCCAAACCGGGATCATCATTTCGAAATGGCCAAACCGCCAGAGTCCGAGCGTGATGAAGATCCCGCAGAGCATCGGCGGCAGCGAGTTCATGATCAGTTTGCGCGCCGGGCCCGACGCGAGCGACGTTTTCGCCAACTTCGATTTCTGCCACATCGCGAGAAAGCCGATCGATCCCGCGAGCGCGGCCTCGGCCAGCCACACCTTCAGCCAGTCGACGATCAGCGGCGCGTAATTGTTTGCGATGTACGCCGCGGCGATCGCCGTCACGCCCATCAGTATCCCGCCGTATCCCGGAACCGCGGTGAAACTCGTTGAGCGTTCCATCGTTTCGCGGATGTAGCGAAGATTGTCGATCGCCCGATCGCCGATGTTGACCGGCTCACTTTCGTTGTCGCGCATTGGATTCAGCTGTCCCATATTTCAATCGCAGAATATGCCAAGTTGTTGGATGTGTCAAGTACTTTGCAATGCAAAGTGAGAATTCAACGTTTAAGGTTCAAGATTCATAACCGAGGTCCGCGTCTTCGGTCTTGAATCTTGAATCTTGAACCTTGATTCAGCGCCCGAGTTGTTTGCGGAATTGCATCAACTGAGGATCCGTCGTCCCGTTCGTATTCTCGAGGAATTTGCGGAACATTTCGGTTGCTTCGGACTGGCGTCCGTTTTCCTGATAAAGGCTTCCGAGCAGGAATTGTGATCGAAGGCAATCGGGACGTGCGCCCGGGCCGACGAGCGGTTGGATCTCTTCAAGTTCACGAAGCGCGCTTTCCTTGCGATCCGTCGAATAGAGGATGACGGCGAGATTGGTTCCGAATTCGCACCTCGCAAACGGAAACGTCTCTTTGCCCCGGGCGAGGATCGCTTCGGCGTCGGCGGTCTTGCCGGTCTGCTGAAGCTTGATCGCCTGCTTGATCTCGGTGCTTGGCGACGGCGTCCGCGGCGCGCCGGGAAGGTACGGAAAGTCGTTCGGCGCGAACGCCCGGGTTTCGGCGATGATCCATTCATATTGCCTGATCCGGGCCGGATCGATCGTTCCGCGGAATGCTTCAAGCCGGCCGGTCGGCATGTAGTAACGTTCCGCGATCGTCGCCCGCCTGAATCTGTTCTCCGCACTTTCGAGGTTCGGCAAGGCGAGATAGACGCCAACGACGATCAACCCGGCGAGCGCTCCGACGAAGAACCTCGCGGGTCGGCGTGCGTATCGCCAAACGACGTAAAAGACGATCGCCAGGAGAACGGCGACCGGGACCATCGTCCACACGTTTGACGGCAATCCGAATGCATTCGCAAGATTCGGCGTGAACCAGTTCTCTTCCCAGAGCAGCTTTGCCCAAAGAGAGTTGTGCGGGTATTTGAACTCCGGCGGCGCGAACGGGAATGTCAGGATCGGCATCGTGCACAGCACGAATGAGATCGCAAACAGAAAGCCTTGCCAGAGGTTCGAGTAATCGTACGTCTCGCCGTCGAAAAAAGAATCGAGCATCAGCGGCAGGAGCATCGCCAGATATCGCGGCCCGAACGCCCATCCGCCGTGCGCTGCTCCGTGACCGCTGAGAACAACGAACGTGACCAGGATGGCGGCGATCTTCACTCGATGCCGCAAAGTCTTCGATTCGCGGGATGTAAAGAACGTAGTGATCGAAAAAAGCAGGATCGGAGCCGTGAAAAAGAGCCCGCGCGACGGCGAGAAGAGAAGCAGATAAAGATTCGACAGCGACGGAAATCCGATCCCGTAAACACCTTGTCCCGCGACCTCAGCCCATTCCGGGAACGACTCGTGTCCGTACGAGAACTCGAACATCGATCCGAACAATGCGTTGTTGTAGATAAGCAGCACGGCCGCCAACGGTATTCCGCCGGCGATGAAGAACACCGTATTTCGGATCCGGTCATTCTTGTTCGTGAACAGCAACGACAGCGCCATCACCGCGACCGGAACTGCCGCCGCGAACTCGCACAAGACCGCGACTCCGCAGATCGCGCCCGCCACAAAACAGTTGCGCAGAAATATCCGTCGTGCGTCGAAGATGATGCGATACGCGATATAGATCAGAACGCCGACCAGGACGTGCGAGAAAAAGAGCAGCGAGTAAACGAATAGCGGCGATGCAAAGAAAAGAACGGAAAGCGACAACTCGTCGGTGTCGCGCGCATAGAGCCAGAGACCGAGAAGCAAGAGCGGCAGCGTGGAAAGAAAGAACCGCATCGCGAACCAGCTGATGCGGATGTTGGAGTCGTTCGGCGGCCCGATCACGGCCCGCGTCAGGGCATAGATCGGAGCCGCGATCATCGCAGTACCGGGAGGCTTGTTCGAATAGACGTGATCTCCGACGCGCGCGGTGTCGACATTCGGGCCGATGAGATCTTCGGTCCACGCGATGTCAAATGATGATTTCTCGACTAACGAAGCGGCAGTCGCCCAACGCGTAAGTTCGTTGGCGGATCCGCCGTGGGGAAACATTGGCAGAAGATATGTCGCCAGGAAGAGGTAAATCGCAATGATCCAGAGGCCCTTATTTTTTTCCACCGTTCTTCTTTTCGGTAACTTCGATCATGTTTTCGATCGGCGGTGCGTTCTCGTCGGCGGTCTGGAACGTCAACCGCTTTCCCTGCAACCGGAACGCACTCCCGTTCCACTTGTAAAATGAGCGGGTCCAGTGCGTCGGGCAGCAAAGCTGCTCCTCGTCGCCCGTGATCTTCGAAGTATCGAGTTCGCCAACGACATACCGGTCCTGTCCGTAGAGTTCAAGTACGATCAGACCGTCTTCGACGCGAATGTCACGAAGTCCGCCATCCGCCCGGTCACCGGTGCGGAAATTCCAGATAAGTTCCGGCTGACCGTTCTTCCACTCGTAAATATACACGAGTTGCGGGATCGCCGAACCGCCGGTTTCGATTTTGAGGATGACGGCCGCTTCGTCCTGTCCGTCGCCGGTCGCGTCGAAGTAGCCGACCCGAGAGAGCGAAAGACCGGTCCGCTCCACCTCTTCGTTCATGGTCATCGGCCTTTTGCCGTTCACCAGTTCGGCCTCTTTCTGATCCGAATCCATCCATCCGCGGGGCAACGGATATTTGAAGTTCTTGAAGTCGAACTTGCCGATCGGAGACTCCGTCGTTTGCGAAACGTTCTTGAAGATCCGCTCCAGAAGATTCGGGATCTTCGGCGACGGCGAAGGGGTTGGCGTCGCATTGTCAACAACCGTCGATTGCACCGGCGCCGGCTGCTCCGCAACCGGAGACTTCTCGCTGCCGCATCCTGAAAACAGAAACGCGGAAAAAACGAGCATCAAAAATGCTGAAACAAGAACCCTTGAATTCATTGACGAGTAATGCTTTTAAAGTCGGACGGCGTGCTGACATGATTTTAGACGCTTAAGTAAACATACGCAAAGCAGAGCTGCGGCGATCGCCATGACAATGGAAATTCGCTCGTCGATTCGTCGGACGAACGTGCGGAAAGGAGAGTTGTCATGAGCATCGTTTTCTGGGAAACGTCGCTGACGCGCGAATCGCGTCGCCGACCGATCAGCGGTACAATTACAAGTAGGGAGGAAAGGCGTTATGAGGCGAATTATTTTCCCGATTCTCATCTCGATCGCGTTGCTATTGATCCCGCTTTCGACCCGCACCAATGCGGTGACCGCGACGCCGGAGACTCAGTTAACAGGTTATTTCGCATTCGATACCGGTATGGATCCCGGGCAGGGATACGTTTGCCGAGTTACTACGGACGGCGGACGACTGAACGTTCGGGCACGCCCGACGACATCAAGCCGGATTGTTACAAAGCTTTACAACGGAACCGTGGTTAGCGAGATCGGGGTTCGGAACGGCTGGTCCAGGATCGAATCGTGGACGTCAAGTGGGCGGCCGGGAAGAGTTCTCGGCTGGGTGTTGAGCGTATACCTGGTCTGCGGCGAATGAAAGCGATATAGCATGAGCCTTCTGCGCCGGCTTTGAAGTTGACGAGGACGAAGTCTCCGGCGCTGGAGTAGTGGTGTCCTCCAACGCCGGATGTGTTGACTAATCTCTCGTCAGGTTTCGGTATTTGATCCGGTGCGGCTGGTCGGCGTCATGTCCGAGCCGGCGTTTCCGGTCCTCTTCGTACTGCGAGAAGTTGCCGTCGAAATAGACAACCCGCGAGTCGCCCTCGAAGGCGAGGATGTGCGTTGCGATGCGGTCCAGGAACCAACGATCGTGGCTGATGACGACTGCGCATCCGCCGAAATTCTCGAGCGCTTCCTCAAGCGCCCGCATCGTGTTCACATCAAGGTCGTTCGTCGGTTCGTCGAGCAGAAGTACGTTGGCGCCGGACTTGAGCATCTTCGCGAGATGCACCCGATTGCGCTCACCGCCTGAGAGCTGTCCGACACGCTTCTGCTGATCGGTTCCCGAGAAGTTGAACCGCGATACGTACGCCCGCGAATTCACTTCGCGCTTTCCCAGCTGGACGACGTCGAGACCGTCCGCGATCTCCTCCCAGATAGTCTTGTCCGGATTGAGCGCGTCGCGCGACTGGTCGACGTATCCGAGCTTGACCGTGTCGCCGACCTTGAAATCGCCCGAATCGGCCTTCTCCGCGCCGGTGATCAGTTTGAAAAGCGTCGTTTTCCCGGCGCCGTTTGCACCGATCACGCCGACGATCCCGCCGCGAGGCAGCGAAAATTCGAGGTTCTCGAACAGCAGTTTGTCGCCGAAACCCTTCGAGACGCAGTGCGCTTCGATCACCACGTCGCCGAGCCGCTCGCCCGCCGGAATGAACAATTCGAGCGTTTCGTTGCGCTTTTCCGATTCTTCCGCGACGAGTTTCTCGTAATCGTTGATGCGCGCCTTCGACTTCGCGTGGCGGCCCTTGGGCGACATCCGGATCCACTCGAGTTCACGTTCGAGCGTCTTCGCCCGCTTGTCGTCCTGCTTTTGTTCCTTTGCCAGCCGCTGCTGTTTCTGTTCGAGCCACGACGAATAGTTGCCCTGATACGGAATTCCCTCGCCGCGGTCGAGTTCGAGGATCCAACCGGCGACGTTGTCGAGGAAGTAGCGATCGTGCGTGACCGCAATGATCGTCCCTTCGTAACGTTGCAGATGCTGTTCGAGCCAGGCGACGGTCTCGGCGTCGAGATGGTTCGTGGGCTCGTCGAGCAGCAGAATGTCGGGCTTTTGAAGCAACAGACGGCACAGCGCGACACGGCGTTTCTCACCGCCCGAAAGGACGTTGATCGGCGTATCGGCCGGCGGACAGCGGAGCGCGTCCATGGCCATCTCGAGGCGCGAGTCGAGATCCCACGCGCCGGCGTGATCCAGCTTCTCCTGCACCTCGCCCTGCCGTTCGATGAGCGCGTTCATCTCGTCATCCGACATCGGCTCGGCGAACTTCATGTTGATCTCCTCAAACTCCTTGAGAAGATCGACCGTCGATTGGACTCCTTCCTCGACGATCTGCCGGACAGTCTTGTTCTCGTCCAGCTTTGGTTCCTGCTCAAGGTAGCCGACCGAATATCCTTTCGAGAAAACGACTTCACCGTTGATCTCCGTGTCGACACCGGCAATGATCTTCAGCAGCGACGACTTGCCGGCACCGTTCAGTCCGAGAACACCGATCTTCGCGCCGTAAAAGAACGAAAGGTAGATGTCTTTCAGCACCGGACGCTTTTCGTAAAATTTGCTGACCTTGACCATCGAAAAGATGATCTTGTTCGGTTCATGATTGCTCATAGTTATTATTGTTTCGCAGCACTCGCGGATCGTTACCCTCGGTCAAAGCGAAACAATAAATCTAGCATATCGGGCAGATTGAACGAAAACATCGGTCAGATTGAACTGAAGCGGTCGGGGGTTTGAGCACCCAACATCTCCCATCCCGTGTTATTGCAACACTTACGCTGAATGGCACGCGGATTGATTTACAAACGGCGTCTCCCATTAGTTTTTGAAGCGGGACTGTAAGGAACGCTCGCGCGGGGATTCACCGGGTCCGGTGGATCCCCCGCAAATCGGACAAAATAAAGGGTTTCGACGTTTTGACGAAGGATTCCGCTTGTTCGATTGGCAAGCGTTACTTATCATAATTATCGATCGTTTGCGCTCCCGTCCGCGCCGCATCGCAGTCCTTCCAACAATTACCCCGAAGAGTCGATCAGTTTTCCGAATCACCGAACGGTGAAACTTTGGCGATATGAGATTGAGTCCGAGACTATTTATCACGAAGGCGCATCTGATGGAGACATACAGATGGCTGGTGATCGTCTGCGGACTTCCGGTCTTTCTCGGTGCCGCGATCGAGCTTTACAGCAGTCCGACGAATCTTAATTTGCTCCTTTTGATCGCTTTCACGACATTGTTCGCGTCGAGGATCTCGATCAAGTTCCCAAGTTTCAACGGCACCATCACGGTCTCGGATTCGCTGATCTTCGTCGCGCTCCTGATGTGGGGACAGCCGGCCGCGATCATGACCGCGGTTGCCGAAGCGATCGCGCTGACGATCCGTCTGCGGAGCAAACTACTCAGAACCTATCTTTTCAACATTACGTCCTCGACTTTGACGACCTGGTTCGGAGCGACCGTTCTGCTCTACACGTTCGGTGCACCCGAAGGCATTTCGCATGATCTTCCGGCTTTCAGTTTCGGTCTCGCGATGTGCCTGCTTGCGCTCAGTTACTATGTCGGGAACATGGTGCTGACGGCGGTGATGCAGATCCTGAAGCTCGACATCTCTCAATGGAAGACGTGGTCGCAGTATTACCTCTGGACCTGCATCACGTTTTTTGTCGGCGCCGCACTGGCAGGGATCTTCGTCAAACTGATCTTTCTCGGCGGAATCGTCGCCATCGTGCTGATCGCACCGATCGCGATCATCTCGTACCTCGCCTATACGACCTACATTCGCGCCGTTGACGCGCTTCAGGCTTCCGAATCGCGATTCCGCAGTTCGTTCGACTACGCGACGATCGGCATGGGAATTGTTTCACCCGCCGGCGACTGGCTCGAGGTAAACAAGAGCCTGAGCGAAATGCTCGGTTTCTCAGAACTCGAAATGCTTTCGTTGAATTATCGCGATTCATTGCATCCGGAATGCGCCATTGAGCTCCAGAACAACGTCG
The DNA here is from genome assembly GCA_029777145.1 of Acidobacteriota bacterium. The sequence goes on from JAKOSS010000626.1 coordinate 7,757, forward strand.
ATCGTATCGTCGCCGGAGAAATTCCCGCATTTCAGGCGGAAGCTCGTTTTCGCAACCGGGCAGGCGCCGACGTTTGGACGATGCTC
>JAKOSS010000627.1 GCA_029777145.1 Acidobacteriota bacterium
GGTCAGCGATCCGCCGCCAAGATCCGGGCTCAAATGGGTCGAACGTTCGAGAAGCCGCGAGTGCAGATAGAAAATATCGCCGGGATACGCCTCACGTCCGGGCGGCCGTCTCAAAAGCAACGAAAGTTCGCGGTATGCGCGCGCGTGGCCCGTCAGATCGTCGTACACGATCAGCACGTCCCGGCCTTTTTCCATAAAAAACTCGGCAATGCTCGTCGCGGCGTACGGCGCGATGTAAAGCAGGCCCGGAGGATCGTCGCCCTCAGCCGCGACGACCACGGTGTACTTCATCGCGTCTTCCCGCTCAAGATCGGCGATCACCTTCGCGACCGACGACGAACGTTGTCCGATCGCGCAATATACACACAAAACGCTCTTGTCGCGCTGGTTGACGATGGCGTCGACGGCGACCGATGTTTTTCCGGTCTGACGGTCTCCGAGGATCAGTTCGCGCTGGCCGCGTCCGATCGGGATCAGCGCGTCGACCACTTTCAGGCCGGTTTGCAGCGGAACCTCAACGAATGCGCGGTCCATGATCTCCGGCGCCGGACGCTCGATCGGAAGCCGCTTCACGCAAGAGAGCGGTCCCTTATCGTCGATCGGCTCTCCCAGCGGATCGATGACCCGTCCGAGCAGCGATTCGCCGACCGGAACATCCGCCGTACGATTCGTCCGCTTCACCTCGGTGCCCGCGATCAGCCCGGAACTGTCGCCGAGGAGCACGACGCCGATCGATTCCGGGTTAAGATCGAACGCGATCCCGAACAACCCCCCCGGAAACTCCAGAAGTTCCTCGTAGCCGGCCCCGGCCAGTCCCAAAACGGTGGCGATTCCCGCGGAAACATTACGCACCACGCCGGTCTCGCGCGGCAATGGTTGAAACGAAAATCCTGACAAGCTGCGGTCGAGCGCATCGAAAGCGGCCGTTGCCGGATCGTTCGGTCTGTTCGGTTCAGGCATCATCACTTTCCGTTTCGGCGGCCGATGTTCGGCCGTTCGATTGCGATACTTCCATGTTGAGCGACTCGAGATAGGCCGGAACGCTCCATTCGAGTTTGTATCCGTCGGCAACGAGTTCGACGCCGCAGATGAGTTCGGGCACGAGTTCATATCGAAAGACGTTCCCGGTACCCGCGAGACTGTCGACGGCGTTCTCGAGTTCGGTCCTCAGCTCCCGTGGGAGCTTAAACGCGCTGCGGACGACAAGCGGCTTGCGGTCGCCAGCGAACGCCCGTTCAAACTCGTTCTTCTCGTTGGTTTTCAGGCTTTGAATACGCCGGATCAGAGTTCTGACAGACTGCTCCTCGAGATCGGCCGAAGCAAGATCCGCAAGCGCTTTTTCGGCGACGGCGATGATCCCCGCTTGTGTGCGTTTCACCATCTCGTCCTTGAGACGTTCGACGGCGTCTCTCGACTCCGCATCCAACGTGCGCTTCAGATCGGCAGCGTCTTTTCGCGCCTCGTCGAGAAGTCGTTGGCGCTCGCCCTTTATATCCGCGGCCGCGCGGTCCTTCATCTCTTCCTTTTTCCGGTCAAATTCGTCGTTCTTTCGGCGGAATTCGTCCTGCTCTTTCGCGGCGGCCGCTTCTTTCGCCGCTGCGTCGCTCAGTTCGGACGCGATCTTGCGTTCCCGCTCGTCGATCGAGTCGAGGATCGGCTTGTAAAGGAATCGTTTCAGCAGCCAGACGAGGATCAGGAAATTGACGATCTGCGCGACTACCGTGAACCAATTGACTTTCATGTCCTACGCCTCATTTGGCGACGACCGCATTCCAGAAAGGATTCGCGAAGATAAGAATCATCGCGATCACGAAACAATAGATCGCCAGCGATTCGAGCATCGCCAGGCCGACGAACAGCGTTCGCGTGATGGTCGGCGCGGCGTCCGGTTGCTGGGCGATCGAACTGAGCGCCGAGGCGATCGCGCGTCCCTGACCGAGTGCCGGCAGCATCACGCCGATCGCCATCGTCAGGCCCGCGACCAGGATCGAAACCGCTGCGATGATAGTTGTGTTGTCCATAACGTTTTCCTCTTTCAGCTTCAGGCGTCAGATTCATGGGTCGCCGCGGCGATGTAAACGGTCGCAAGAATGCTGAAAATGTAGGCCTGAACCAACCCGGTGATCAGGCCGAGAATCTGCATCATTACCGGAAAAATCAGCGGCGCGACTCCAAGAAGGATCGCGGCGATCATGCCTCCGCTCATGATGTTGCCGAACAAACGGACGGCGAGCGCGATCGTCCGTGATATTTCGCCGATGAGGTTGAACGGCAGCATCAGCGGGGTCGGCTCGAGATACGTGCGCAGATACGCCGCAAATCCGGTTTCGGAAATTCCATAGAACGGAACCGCGAGAAAAACGCAGATCGCAAGCGCGGCGGTCGTCGACAGCGATCCGGTCGGCGGTTCGTACCCCGGAAAAACGATGCAGAGGTTGGCGACGGCGATGAAGAGGAACATCGTTCCGATGAACGGAATGAACCGGACCGGATTCCTGAGCCCGATCTCTTCGATCTGATCCCTGATCCCGGTGATGACGATCTCGAGCATGCTCTGCCA
>JAKOSS010000628.1 GCA_029777145.1 Acidobacteriota bacterium
ACCACCGGAATGCCGCTCGTTTCAGGATCGCTCTTGATCTTTTCGCAAACTTCATAGCCGCTGAGTCCGGGCATATTGACGTCCGCCAACACGAGGTCCGGGCGGGTTTCGACGAACCGCTCCATTGCCGAATCGCCGTCACCGACCGTGATGACATCGATGCCTTCGTCCGCAAATGTAAGATTGACGACCTTTTGGATCGTTACCGAGTCGTCCGCCAAAAGAAGTTTGTGTGACACGAGAGCGTTCTCCTTCCCTTACTGCGAAGGGCTGTTTTTTGCGACAAACATGCGCAGCATCGTCTGAAGCTGAGCGTGGGTGAAAGGTTTCGGCAAAAATGCCACCGCGCCGGCGGCGAAACTGTCGGATGAGAGCCGCGCATTCTGCTCGGCCGTCATCATGATCACCGGGATGCGCATATGGCGCTTTTCAGACTGCATGTACCGGACGAGTTCGGTCCCCTGAATATAAGGCATCACCACATCAAAGATCGCGGCGACGAACTTCTCGCCCGACTGAAGGACCTTGTAGGCTTCCTTTCCGTCGCGCGCCGTCACGGCCACGAATCCTTCCTTCTCGACGATGGCTTTCACGAGCCGAAGGATCGCCGGATCATCATCCGCGATCAGGATCTGCGATTGTCCCGAATTTGGTGCTTCAGTCATTTATTACGGAGCCCGGTGAACAAGCAAACATTTTAACAAAGTTTACCGATTTTTCTAACGCCGACGAGTTCCGCGGCCAACTTGATCGCCGCCGTCATGCTCGAGGCATCTGCGAGCCACCTTCCGGCGATATCGAAAGCGGTTCCGTGATCGACCGACGTCCTGATCAAGGGCAGTCCGAGCGTGACGTTCACCGACGCACCGAACGAGAGGCACTTGACCGGAATGGTCGCCTGATCGTGATAGCACGCGACGACCGCGTCGAATTCGCCGCGATACGCGCGCAGAAAGATCGTGTCGGGCGAGTAAGGGCCGCTGACGTCGATTCCGAGTTCGCGGCATCTTTCGATCGCCGGGACGATCTCCCGCGCTTCTTCGTCGCCGAACATTCCGCCTTCGGACGCGTGCGGATTCAGGCCGGCGGCGGCGATTCTCGGACGTCTCCCGATCAGCTTGCCGATCTCTTCGTCTGAGAAACGGATGAGCTCCGTCAAACGGTCCGTCGTGACAAGTTGGATCGCATCGCGGAGCGAAACATGCGTCGAAAGCAGAACGACGCGCAGTTTGTCGGCGAAAAACGACATCCTGAACCGCTCAGTCCCGGTCAGTTCCGCTAGAAATTCGGTGTGTCCCGGATAATCGTAGCCACCGAGATGGATCGCGGCCTTGCTGATCGGAGCCGTCGCGATTGCGTCCACTTTGCCGTCCGTCCACATCGCGACCGCCGCCTCGATGTATTCCGCGGATGCGCGCCCGGTTTCGGCGGCATCGACCCCGATCTCGAACGACGACGGCAGGTTCGCGAGATTCGCGATCTCCGCTGCATCGGGCGGCTCGATCCCGAGCGCCCGCGCGGTCGAAAGCA
>JAKOSS010000629.1 GCA_029777145.1 Acidobacteriota bacterium
AGCTCAAAGCTCAAAGCTCAAAGATCAAAGCTCAAAGCTCAAAGATCAAAGCCCAAAGCTCAAAGATCAAAGATCAAAGCCCAGAGCCCAACGCCCAAGGATCAAAGTTTCATATCCCTCAGGATCTCGGCGAACCCGGGATCGTCGCGAAGGGAATCGAGCCGCGGCTCGGTCTTGATCCAGATCATCCGTTCCTCGTGATCCGCATAGCACTTGCGAAGTTCCTCGATCGCTTCGCTGCGGCGGCCGAGTTCAGCATTCGCGACGGCAAGCGAATAGCGGAACTTGCTGTCTGATTCGGCACGCGCGCGGATCGAGTCGAGAAACGGTGCGGCGAGGTCGGGCCGGCCGCTTTTCACGTATGCGCCGGCGAGCAGTGACAGCCACACGTGCTGCGTCGGTTCCTTCTCGCCGACGAGCGGCGCGACGAATTCAATGACCTTCTCGTACTCGCCCTTGTGGAAGAGAAAAGTCGCGTAGGAACGACGCGAGTTCGTATTCTCCTTGTCAAAGCGGTACGCCTCTTCCGCCAGTTTGAGGCCGAGATCGAACTCGCGCCGGCCCTCGATCACCGGAAACCGAACGCCGTTGACCGACGGTGAGACCGGATCAAGCTCGGTCGCGCGATCGATGTATGCAAGCGCCTCGTCATGACGGCCGCGCGACGACAGCAACTGCGCGAGCCACGAATGAGCGAGCGCGTTATTCGGATCGAGTTCGATCGCCTTGCGGAACGACCGTTCGGCGCCTTCCCAATCCCAGTCCGCGGATCGCTTGATGCGTCCGAGAGACGCATGCGCTTCCGCCAGATCCGAATCGAGTTCGAGCGCCAGTTCCGCATATTTCTTCGCGAGGCCGTAGGCTTGTCTGCTTTCTGCGCCCGAAAGGGCGTTTCCGCGGCGCGAAAAGAGATCGGCAAGTCCCGAATACGCGGACGCGAATGCCGGATCAAGCGAGGCGGCCTTTTGGAACTCGTCGAGCGCCGTCTGAAACGATCCCTCGGCGCGCCGCTCGTAAATGGTCCTTCCGCGCAGATATGCCCGGTATGCTTCGGCGTTCTCGGTCGAGCGGCGGCCGAGGATCCGGCGCTCGGATTCAGAAAGGTCTTTGAGCAGCGACGCGGCGACGCGTGTCGCGATATCCGACTGCAATGCGACGATCTCGGATTCGGCCGAGTCGATCTGATCCGCCCAGATCTGGTCGCCGCCCGGAACACGGAGCAATCTGACCTTGACCGAAACGCGTTCGCCGGAACTCTGAAGCGAACCGACGAGAACGGCGTCGCAATGGAGGTCGCCGGCGAACTCGACGGCATCTTTGCGTACTTTCGCAAATCTCTCAACGGCGCTCAACGGACGAACGGTGAACCGCTTCAGCCCGCCAAGCCGCGCGATCAGTGAATCGGTGATCCCAAGCGAGAGCGACGCATCGTCGTCACCGGACGTCAGGTTCTTGAAGGGAAGCACGGCGAGATTCCGGACGCCGTCCGCGTTTGCCCGCGGTGTTCCTGACGTCGCCCGCCAAAACACGATTCCGAGCACCGCGCAAATCAATGCGACGACCGCCGCGCCGGCGGCGAAACGTCGCGGAAATCTCCGTGACGGTTGAGAGGCAGAAGGTTGGCTTTCATTGATCGGTTGATCGGTTGAGATCGTCCCCGCGAATCGATAACCGAGTTTCGGGACGGTCTGGATCAGGTCGCGGTCGCCGAGTGTCTTGCGCAGGAGCGAGATCGTGTACGTCACGTTCGCGTCCTCGACGAACGTCTCGCCCCAAACAAGATCGTAGAGTTCTTCACGCGTCACGATCTCGCCGGAACGCTCTGCAAGAACGCATAAAACTCCGAGCGCTTTCGGTGCGATCTGGACGAGATCGCCGTCTCGTTTCAGGCTCGGAACGTTCACGTCCAGTTCAAACGCGCCAAAGACGTATTTTCCCCCGTTTGACTCCCCCATCGTTCGACCAAAGAAAAAACTTAGAAATTCCAAAGGATTTGAGCTTGCTAAATAAAATAAGGTCTCCCGAGTTTTTCCGCAATCGTTGGTGAACGCTCCCGTTGGGTTCGCCGTGCGTCCCGAATCGGCTGAAGCCGGACGGAATTGCCATTGCGGACGGGTTTTCCAAATCAACATAAGAGGTTCAAATGCTGAAAAGGCTCATCATTCTGACGGTCTCGGCGATCGTCTTTTCGACGGGATCCGTGGCTCAGATAAAGATCAAGCTTCCGACGATCCCCAAGCCGGAGACACGTCAGCCGACGACGACGCAGCCGGACGGGAACAAGAAGGTCGGCGGCGGCGACTCGATCACCAACCGCTTCGAGGTCATGGACGACGGATTTACATACTTCGACGCCGATGCGGTCACCGAATACGATTCGGCGATCCGCTTGGAAAAGGACGTCGGCTGGTTTCTGAGGTCGAGTCTGCGGATGTTCGGAACGTTTCCGGCGCGTTCGGGATTCAACGTCACGGTCAGCCGCGCCGGGAAGGAGCTCGCCAAGACTCGTTGCAGCGGCCGATCCTACAAAAAGGCTTCGGATCCCTACCTGAGTAATGCCGCCCGAATGGGCGTCGATCTCGGATACGACGATTATCTCGACGTCGCCGATTGCATCGACAAGAAGCAGGTCGTCAAGGGTGAAGGCGAATTTGACGTGACGATCTCTTATTTCAACGGCGACACGGACGCCGAGAAGGTCGTCCGCAAGTACAAGATCGATGTTCATCGCGCCTCGCGCGTCCGCGGGCAACCGGCGAATCCGCAGCCCGACGTCGCGCATTACTATGTTTCGCGGCACAACGACGCACCGGCGGCATTCATGCTGATGATCTACGGCCAGAACGGAAGTTATATCGCTCCGAACAGGATGCAGCCCGCAACTTCGGGTCGGGTCGAGATCTACATGACGTATTCGCCGGTGAAACTGGGCGATCCGTTCCCTAATTTTTACGCGCGGTGTTCGGTCGACGGCAACCGCATCAATTTTGAAGGGATGTCGTACGCCGATCAGGTGCAACCGTACCGGATCCGCCAGAAGATCGCGATGTACACCGACCGGCTGATCCCGCAATACCAGCGGGGACCCGAGTACAGGGAAGAGATCGCGTTCGTCCAACTCGTTCTGAAGATGCCGATCATGTTCGGCAGCAAGGAGCCCCGGGAAGTGAAGATGGAAGAACATCCGGGCAATTGGGTTTGCGACGTCATGGCCGACGGCAAGAAGTTCCGCACCTTCAAATGGACCGTCGGCCGGAACGGACGCCCGGTCGCGCACACCGAGCAGGCGAGCGGCAACGTCAACCTTTTCCACCACGCATACATGCTGGAAACCGAGATTCCGCCGGGCGGCAGCGATTGGGACGGACGACTGAGCGTGAATCCGGCGTCGGGCTTCTGGTACGGCATCCCCTGGTCGACGGCGCAGGGAAAAGCGATGGCGTCGGCCGTTGCGAAGAAAGGGAATCCGTGGCCGGTTCCGTCAAATCGAAAGAAATAATCAAAAGGAGAAACTCTAATGAAGAATTTATTGGGAATTTTTGTGCTCATCGCGGTCGTTTCCGGATGCAGCATGCTGGGCAAGAAGGAAGAAACCAAAACCGACGCATCGCCGGCTCCAAGTTCGACGGCGTCATCGACCCCGCAGAACAGCAGCAGCGATTCGAAAGCGAGCCTGACGCTTGAGAAGTTCAACGAACTCAAGAACGGGATGAAGTACGAGGAGGTCGTCAAGGTTCTCGGTTCGGAAGGCGTCGAAACGAGCAATTATTCGAGCGGATCGTTCAAGACCACGACCTACAAGTGGGAAGGCGAGAATTACGCGCGGATCACCGCGACGTTCCGCAATGGGGAACTGACGACGAAGATGCAGTCGAACCTGAAGGGCGGCGACGACAAAACTGCCGCGGCGGCTGACCTGAACATGGAGAAATACGGCAAACTCCAGAACGGGATCAGCTATAAGGAAGCCGTTGAGATCATTGGCAGCGAAGGCACGCAGACGAGCTCGTCGAATATCGCCAAGACAACGACGACGTCCTACAAGTGGGAAGGCAAGAAGTTCGAACGGATCTTTGCCACCTTCCGCGATGACAAACTGACGTCGAAGTCGCAGGCGAATCTCAAGTAGACAGTACGCAGTAGGGCGCTAATTTCCATTTGCGATTTGCGATTTGCGATCTGCGATCGTCGGGATTTGCGCCCTACTGCTCACCGCTCACTGCTGACGGCTTACCGCTCACTGCTCACCGCTCACTGCTCACTGCTCAATGCTCACTGCTCACTGCTCACTGCTCACCGCTCACCGCTCACCGCTCACTGCTCACTGCTCACTGCTCACCGCTTCCTGCTCACCGCTCATCGCTCACGGCTCACCGCTCACCGCTCACTGCTCACCGCTCACCGCTGACGGCTTACCGCTCACTGCTGACGGCTTACCGCTCACTGCTCACCGCTCACTGCTCACTGCTCACCGCTCACTGCTTACGGCTCACCGCTAATGAGTCTGCAAGAAAACTCACGTTGTCAAAGTCCCGAAGTCGCCGGGCGGGCACTTCATTGAAGTTCGGATCGCCGTTGAGAACCATGTCTAACATTGCGGCTTTTGATTCGCCGGTGACCAAAAACAGCACTTTCCGCGCGGCCTCGATCACCGGAAAGGTGATGGTCAAGCGCCAGTCGCCGAGCGTTCGAACGTAGTTCGCAACCGCCGTTCGCGTCTCCTCCGACAAAGCCGCGGATCCAGGAAATAGTGAAGCCGTGTGTCCGTCTGCGCCAAGTCCCAGGAGGGCGAGATCAAATATCGGGAAGTGGCCGTCGAACGAAGTTTCGAGGCGATCGGCGTAGTCCTCGGCGACCGATGACGGATCGCCGATCTCGGTTCTCCACCGGACAATGTTCGCAGCGTCGACGCTGAGCGGTTCGAACAGGGTCTCGTTCGCCATCCGGAAGTTGCTTTCCAGGTCATCGGCGGGCACGAATC